>JAOTWM010000619.1 GCA_029862885.1 Gammaproteobacteria bacterium | reverse complement strand
ATTTGCCGACGCGTTCGCCGCAATTTTTTCGATCATCTCCTGCGACAATCGCTGTGCGTCCGAAATTTGACGTGACGTCATCCTCAACTCGAGTTTGTCGCGACCGTCTCCGGCCTCCGTAAGTCCCTGCGCAGCAGCCAAGTTGTACCACATGTATGCTTTAACGAAATTCTTTGGCACGCCGACTCCATTGTCGTACATTTTCGCCACCATCAATTGCGCATCGGCTGAACCCTTTTCGGCTTCTCGAATATCCGCAGCACGGGCACGCCGGTCGAGAACCTCCTTGCGCTCGGTTTGCGTTGATTTCTTGTACAAATCAGCTTTGAATTTTGCTTCGACCAATCCTTGTTCGGCCGCAAGGGTAAACCACATCGCGGCCGCGCCGGCATCCTTATGCACACCTCGACCTTGTTCATACAATTCGCCGATCTTGTATTGCGCGGCAGCATACCCTTGGTCTGCAGCGCGCATCACCCATTCGAACGCGAGAACCGCGTTGTCCTTACCTTGAGCATGTTTGAGCGCGCGTTTCCGGCATTGTGCTGGCGACTTCGCTCGCGTACATAGCGCCTCTTCCAGTCCAAGATCGTAAAACTGTCCTACCTCAAATTCTGCAATCATGTGGCCTTGCTCGGCAGCTTTCAGGTACCACTCGAACGCCTTTTCGTAATTTTGCGGGACCTCACGTCCATCGGCGAAACGTATCGCCATCTGATACTGCGCGCCAGGATGGCCACCATCGGCCGCTTTCTGAAACCATTTGTAAGCCGTTAACGGGTTCTTGGCCCGCACCCCTCGACCCATGTCATACAATCGCGCCGTTTGATACTGGGCCTCATGGTGTCCGCGCTCCGCGGCCTCCTCGAGCGCTTTGACTGCCGCCGGATAGTTCTGTGGAGTACCCTGCCCGTTTAGGTACAGTAATCCCATCCGATACTTAGCCTCCACATTTCCGCCCTTTGCAGCGCTTTTGAAGGCGGCGAAGGCAGCAGAGTAATCACCGCGATTATAGGCAGCGGTGCCTTGTTCGAGATTGGCCCAACTCGTCGATACCAGGGCCGTGGAAATTATCAGAGCAACCAGAATACTGCGCATCGTATAAACCGTCCTTTGCTAACATGGATTCAACTGCTCTTATTATAGACCGCCAGGCGGCCGACCGGGGCATCGCCTCGGACACTCTCAGCGTGACGCCGGGCGCGACAAATGGGCGACGGCAAACAGCAACGCCGATATCACGACTATCGACGGCCCGGCCGGAGTATCCCAATGCAGTGAAGCCATTAATCCCCCATACACGGCCGCCACACCCCCTATCGACGCGAGCACTGCCATGCTTTCCGGTGTCGTGGTCAAGCGCTGCGCCGCGGCGGCGGGAATAATCAGTAGCGACACCATTAACAATACTCCCACTACCTGCATGGCCAACGCGATTACGAGACTGATCAACAGCAGAAACAAGACCCGGGTGCGCTCCACCGCTATGCCCTCAACCCTGGCCAAATCGGCATGTAAGGTGATCGCCAATAATGCGGGCCATATCCAAAGCAATATCCCCAAGCACAACGCGCCCCCAAGAAAAATCCATATCAAGTCAGCACTGGTAACTGCGAGAATATCGCCGAATAAATAGCCGAAAAGGTCGACCCGCACGTCGTCCATAAATGACAATACCACAAGCCCTAATGCGAGCGCCGCATGCGACAATATTCCTAATATTGTATCCGATGCCAAATCCTCGACACGCTGCAGAACCACCAGCAACGCGGCGACGCCCAGCGACACAAACAACACACCGACGTGCAAATTCAATTTGAACATCAATCCGAGCGCAACCCCCAACAATGCGGCGTGCGACAAAGTCGCACCGAAATACGCCATTCGACGCCACACCACAAAACACCCTAACGGACCGGCCAGTATCGCGACACCGATTCCGGCAGCGATTGGCCGCAGTAAGATTTCATCCATCGGCAGTTGGCGGTGGTGCATTGCCGGAATCTATTTTACCGGCGAGATCATGCTGATGATCGTGGTGATGCGTGTATACAGCTATGCGTCGCGCCAATTGCGCTCCAAACAAGTTTAAGTATTCTGGATGCTGCGCCACCGCATCGGGTCGCCCGGCACAGCACACGTGATGATTCAAACACACCACACGGTCGGTGGCCGCCATGACCAAGTGCAAATCGTGCGATACCAACAATACGCCACAATTCTGTTGGTCCCGAATTTTCACGATCAAGTCATACAATTCCGCCTGACCGGTCACATCAACACCGGCGCTCGGTTCATCCAATACCAACAAGTCGGGTTTGCGTAACAACGCCCGTGCAAGCAATGCTCGCTTGATCTCGCCACCGGAGATGCGATGCAGTGGTGCATCTTGAATACGCGCCGCGCGAACCGTGGTAAGCGCCTGCAAACAATCCGCGTCGGTGGCGGACACGCCCAATTGTAAAAACCGGCCTACCGTAATCGGCAGCGTTGAATCCACCGAAAAGTGCTGCGGCACGTAACCGATGCGAATACTCGATGCGGTGTCGACCGCTCCTGCGGCTAACGGGACTAATCCAAGCGCGGCACGTACCAATGTGCTCTTACCGGAACCGTTGGGTCCGATCAAGGTAACGATCTCCCCCCGGCCAATCGTAAGGTCAACGCGATCTAGTACCACCGCTGTGCCGTGACAAACCGTGGCCGCGCGAACATCGATAAGAGGCCTTGTGCGCGCTGACATTGGGGCCATCACTACCG
>JAOTWM010000618.1 GCA_029862885.1 Gammaproteobacteria bacterium | reverse complement strand
CGGTCCGGATCGGAAGCAGGCAGATCTATCTTATTCAACACCGGTATCACTTCAAGCCCCAGATCAACAGCCGTATAGCAATTGGCGACCGTCTGCGCTTCCACACCCTGGGACGCATCGACAACCAATAATGCCCCCTCACATGCGGTCAACGAGCGCGATACCTCATACGAGAAATCCACATGCCCGGGCGTATCGATGACATTCAGCTGATACTCATGATCGTTCTTGTCCCGATACGTCAACGACACACTTTGGGCTTTGATGGTTATGCCGCGTTCACGTTCCAAATCCATGGAATCGAGAACCTGGTCCGCCATCTCGCGTTGAGTTAATCCCCCGCAGGCCTGGATGAAACGGTCGGCAAGAGTAGATTTACCGTGATCCACATGTGCGATGATCGCGAAATTCCTAATCCGTTCCAGGGGCAATTGTGCCACGCTATGAAATTTACCTGATGCGGGCCACGCTGACCCTTGAGTTGTTTAAAATCGTTCCCGTAGGCGGAAATTACGCAGGCTGCCTGGACCGACCGTGCGAAGCATCAACCCGGCGAGCGCGCAGAAACCAGAATCGTTCCTGCTGCTGCGGCAACAGAAAAAGGGGCGCTTCAAGCGCCCCGAAAAACATTCTAACAGATCCTTGCGTATTTAGTGAGAACGTGGATGGGGCGCTCTACCGGTCTTCGCTCTGACCGTTGTCGCTTCGTAACGCTAGAAACAGAGAGCGCTTCTCCCTCTTGATCAGCACCGGTACCGACTTGTCTTTGGGAAGCTCCCCAACAAGTTTTTCGAAGGTCTCGACATTGTCTACCGGCTTCCCCTGAATTTGGACAATGACATCGCCCTCCTGAATACCCGCACGGCTCGCCGGACCGGTGGTGACCTCCTCGACCAGCACACCCCCATCGACCTCGAACGCTTTACGCTGTTCGGCATCGAGTTCCTTTATGGCCATTCCCAACAGCAGGCGATCGCCGCCCTCCGGTGTACCGCTCTGGGCCTGGGCAAGGTCCTCACTGGGCAGTTCGCCGATCACGACTTCGATGATCTGGATTTTTCCGTCTCTCACAACTTCCAGGTCCACGGCCTTGCCGATGGGCGTAACCCCCACCAACGGCGGCAAATCCGACATCTTTCTCAGTGACTTCCCAGCATAGCTCACGATGACGTCCCCCGGTTTGAGCGCCGATTTGGCCGCGGGGCTATCCGGCATAATCTCGGAAACCAGCGCTCCCGTGGGCTTCTCCATCCCGAAGGACTCCGCCAGTTCCCCCGTGACATTCTGAATTAATACCCCCAGCCAACCACGGCTGACTTTTCCGTGCAGCTTCAGCTGATCGGCCACCTGGACCGCGATATCGATCGGCACGGCAAAGGACAGCCCCATGAACCCACCTGTACGGCTGTAAATTTGCGCATTGACTCCCACGACTTCGCCATCCAAATTGAACAATGGTCCACCGGAATTGCCCGGATTGATCGCCACGTCGGTCTGAATGAATGGAACGTAGTTCTCGTTCGGCAATGCCCGGCCTTTGGCTGAAACTATTCCTGCGGTTGCGGTGCTTTCAAACCCAAACGGAGACCCAATCGCCAAAACCCACTCACCGACACTGAGCGCGCCAGGATCACCGATCTTCACCGCCGGAAGATCGCTTGCTTCCACTTTCAACAACGCCACATCGCTTCTGCGGTCGGCCCCGATCACCTTCGCATCAAGTTCTCGGCGATCGCTCAGCCTTACAACAATTTCTTTGGCATCCGCGATGACGTGCGCACACGTCAGGATGTAGCCATCACTCGAAATGACGAACCCCGACCCCAGCGATCTGGAATCACGCTCTTCCGGCATGTCCTCGAAAAAGCGTTTAAAAAAATCTCGAAACGGGCTATCTTCGGGCAGATCCGGGATATCGAACTGGTGCGGCGATACTTTCTGCTTAATCACCTGTGTGGTACTGATGTTGACCACCGTGGGGGCATTCGCGCTCACCAGATCTTTGAAGTTGGGCAGGGCATCGGCAGCCGCACCAACGCTACTGCTCACCAGGAGAAGCACGCCCGCAAACTTAGTAAAGGTTTTCATAGACTTTTCCATAATATTCTCTGCACTCAGCACCACGCCGGTGACTGCAGATGGGATGGTAAACGAATTCGCCACCAAAGGTGTACGGTTTCTCGCGCCGGTCATTCCATGCGGATCACCGACATCCCGATAAGGTCCACAGTTTTGGCGGGCACTTCTCCTACTACGGTTACCTGGTAATCCTCTATGGTGGCCCCGAAAGCGTGCACGGCACCCATGCGATTCACCCCGGATACCGGACCGGCCACACCGTCCGGATTCTTTTCGATGAAGACAGATACCGCCGCCAATCCGTCCGAATAAACGTGGTGTTCGACCATGCGGTTTCTCGTCGGGGACATGCGCTTCCTGGTATTGGACAGCATGAACCCGGTGGGCACCTGCTTAACGTGCCACTCGCTCTTCGCGGCTTCCAGATCAGCCCCCGGTTTGTCATCCTTGAACCACTTGAGGTTGCCTTTGGCCGTGACCGGCTCGAGTTCACTCAGTGCGATCGGCTTACCTATTCGAATATCCGTAAACATGTACTGCTCGATCGGCATTGCGTCCGTATCGAGCAATGTGGCTTTCAATAACAAGCCGGTATCAACGTCTACCCACAAATCGAAACCATACCTGTAGTCGTCATTGGGTTTGATCAGGATCTGCCGTGCAACTCGATCTGCTATTCGGTCAG
>JAOTWM010000002.1 GCA_029862885.1 Gammaproteobacteria bacterium | reverse complement strand
CCCAACAGTCCGAAGTATTCGTCGAATCCACGTTGATCGGGCAAAAACTGTGGTGCCTCGCCAAGGTGCCATTTGCCTATCATCGCCGTGCGGTAGCCGTGCTGTTTCGCCCGGTCGGCTAGCGTAATCTCCGATAAGGGCAACCCTTGTTTTTCAAGTGAATATTGCTGGCTAGAAAACGTAGGAAGGTTGAATTCAACGCCAAAGCGATTCTGATACCTGCCCGTTAACAGTCCCGCTCGTGAGGGGCTACAAACTGACGAAGACGCGTAAGCTTGCGAAAATCGTGTCCCTTGCTCCGCAAGGGAATCTATCCACCGCGTCACATGGGTGCCGCTGCCCTGAAATCCGAAATCGGAGTATCCGGCGTCATCGGCAAAAAAAATTATCACATTCGGTGGAGCAGGCCGACTCGGGCTACAGTTCGTTAAAGCAAGCGACGCTATTAATCCGAACGAAACGACTCGAAGACAAGATACCATCGTTAGATGATTATTCGCCCGGATGGATCGAAGAAGGTTCCAAAGTTCGGCATTGTCGGCTAGGCGCCGTCCGACGCAATAGTTGGAGAGGCATCGGTGATGTCGAAGTCGAACATATCGCCGTATAATCGGCTGATCTTATCTACTAATTGTTTCGTGCTTCGTATCTTCACTTTATACCCTCGTTGCGCAATCTTGACGGCAAACAGGAGTTGCTGTGAATCGTCCAAGATATCAACGCCCGGCTTATAGGACACTTCATCGATTAATACGATATCGTCTATGCTGTGGGTGCTGCAAAATCGTTCTACCTGAAAGTCTAAATGTTCGCGATTCGCAGATTCGACGGCTTCTATTATCGCTGCATCAGCACCACATGATCGGGCGCAATATCGAAATGCCCGAGTGTCTCGAGGTAGGCACGGACCGCCGTACCCAAACCCGTAAGCAAAAAACTGTGCCCCTATGCGTGGGTCCGAACCAATGGCATCAAGTACCTGGTGGGGGTCAACATCCTTGCAAATTGCGAGATCCCCGATCATGTTCGCCAAAGCGATCTTGGCTGCCAGCGAGCAATTAAGGGCAATCTTGATAACCTCCGCGGTCAATCGAGTCGTCCTAATTATCCGTGGTGTATTATTGCAGGCACGCCGATAAATTTCGCTTAAGTCATCGCCTGTGGATACATCAGGCTCGCCAATCACGACAGTATTGGGGTTGGTGAAATTATCGAGAATAGATCCCTGTCGTACCCATTCCGGATTGTAAGTTACGCTGTAATTTAGAGGCTGCAGCCTCAATGCGACAGCGTCGCTATAGCCCGGGTTAATATTGCAGCAAATAACCAAGCGCTTAGTATGCTTGTGGCGCCCCAGTGTTTCCAATTCGCCAAGCATCGATTCGATTTGAGAATGACAGTATTTTCCATCCGGTTCCGATTCGGTTCGAACGCATACAAAAAGAAAATGACTCGCCTCGGCCGCCTCAGTGAGGCTCGAAGTGGCTCGAAAGTTTGTCGATTGGGCTAGTAAATCAATCACACGCGGTTCCGTTGATCGATGGGTTCGGTTGTTTATAGAGTCAACATGACGGCGGTCGCGGTCGCAGCCGATTACGTTATAACCCGCACGTTCGAGGAACAGAGCAAAACACAGGCCGATACGCCCAATACCAATCACCGATAGTGTGTTCATGCGTATCGAGAAGGTGCCAGAAGTCGATGCGATGGGTGCGCGCACCGATCAGTAGCGATGTAAAGAGCGCACCTATGCATCGATGCAAACGGTCTTAGTGGCCGTCTCATACTTTGTAGACAGCGGCGAGCCACTCTAAATAAACAATTATTTTCAATAACTTATATCTCATGTAGGCATATCGGCCATAATTTTGGCAAATTGCGCGAAATATATACATATGTCAAGAAATGCGTTAACCTTCAAACGGTTGGACTCGCATCACAATCACCTGAATGCGCTATCGTGAGGTCGAATATGACTAAGAAGACGGATGACCGAGACACGAGGACAATAGAAGAAAGTTCCTCCCGCCGTAAAGCACTAAAAACACTTGCCGCGACAGGTGCTGTCGCGGGAGTAATTCCGAAAAAATGGGCTACGCCCGTTGTCGATGCCATGGTGTTGCCTGCTCACGCACAAACCACGTGTGCGCCGCTTGGTTCGTGTACCTCCGGTATGTCGGCCGTTGTCACTGCCGCGGTGGTGTTGGGAGGGGGTGACTTGGTGGTAGTTGGAGAAGCGGATATTCCGCCCGGTTGCCGATCCAATCCGTCGGTATCGCTCAGTTGCGCAATACTGGGTTGTGACGGCCTTATCGTCGGGACAGATCCGGACGGTGGAACGTATCAGGGCAGTGGCTTTGGCACTGGTGACTGTACGGGTACCGTAGGCCAGTGTCTGGTTTCTTGTTCGGTTCAAGTTGCGGCGGGAAGCCACAGCGTGGTGTCGGGCGATAGCGTGACGTTAAGGTTCAATTGGGGTGGTGTTTGTATATGTTCCGGGGTCGGCACCGTAGCATAGTTGACCGGATAATCGTGAGCCTCTCGTAGAGGCTCACTAGTCCCAATTGTACGCAACTACATAGGCGTTGGTAGTCCTGCCAACGTGTCTCTCTAATACTCGCGCTTGCAACACAGGCCTGATGCAATCGCGCGTAAATTCACAATGCTTAGTTAGATCGTAGCCAAGCACATTGTCCACCCCGGGACGGGTGAGTTTTGGTGTGCGATTGCGGCTATCGTAGTTCCAAAATTGGCACACTCTCATTTTCGTATTTGCAAGTGGATAGAGTAACGCGGATCTTCGTATAGTACCGCTTGCAATCTTCAAGTATTCGAATCAGCACGTACGGCGTCATGCGTGCACAACCAGCCACCAACTGCTAGCAAAACCGATCGCCGTTGCTACCGCGGCGATCCCATTTCTCAACTAACGATCAAACTCACCGTCAATAGTAGTGACTTTTCATTTCGGCTGGTTTCTTGTAGTTTATCTTTATGAGCACGGAATCCATCGACTCCGGGAAAAACCAGACAATATCCAATGTATCCTCTCTAATTAGAGATGGTTTAAAGTGGTTGGAAGTCAATCGTCCCGGAGACGCGGAGCAGTGCTTTAGAAATGCCCGATTGATTCAAGATGACCATCCCGATGCCTGTCACCTGCTGGCAGTGGCACTGCTGCGACAGAACCGCGATAGTGATCAGGCCATCGAACTTATTCAACAAGCACTTAAGGCCTATCCTGATCAACCGATATTTCTGAACAGCCTTGGGGCGGCCTACTCACAAATTGGTCAGATATCCGAAGCTAATGATGTTTTTCAGCGCGTAGTCTCGGTTAAAGACGACTATGTAGAAGCCCATTATAACTTGGGTAACACCTTCCGCGATCTACATCGATACGAAGAGGCGGCATCCGAATACCAACGGGTACTTGATCTTGATCCGGGCTATGTCAATGCCTATAACGACATAGGATTGCTCCATCTTGGTAGCCAGCGCTATCACGAGGCGATACAGCAATTTAAGATAGCGCTTGAATTAGAGCCGGCGCGGTTCGATTTTCACGCGAATCTCGCGAACGCCCTGCAGTCCCTTGGAGAATTGGAGTCGGCGCTCATCGCAATTCACAATGCCCTTGCGCTCTCGCCGAACGACGCGAAATTGCATAATAATCTCGGGTCGATATATCACCAGCAGGGAGAAACGGCAGAGGCAATTGCGGCATTTCGGCGCTCGCTCGAGCTGGAGGCGCGGTCTCTGTGGCCCCTATACAATCTTGGATTTTTGCTTCACCAGCAAGGCGACCATGAACAAGCTTTGCCTCTGTTTGAGAGGGCTATCGCAATCGATCCAGACTGGGCGGCATCATGGGTAAATATGGCTAGCATTTTATATATGCTGCATAGATATGACGAAGCAATCGATGGATACAGAACCGCTATTCGTTTGCATCCGCAGATGATACAGGCATGGATGAATCTAGCTACTACGTATCGCCGCATAGGTGATTTGGATAACGCGATCAGTTGTTTTGAGCGGTCGCTCGCGTTGCAACCCGACCATGCAATGTCACATCTGGGCAAAGCCATCGTGTTGCTCAAAGCCGGTCGTCTCGAGAAGGGCTGGCGGCATTATGAATGGCGATTCGAGGTGCACGGCCGGCTAAACATTGGCCCGCAGGATTTGGCCCGCCCTGAATGGTCGGGAGCGGCATTTCACGGCAAAACATTGCTGATACTGGGCGAACAAGGGATGGGAGACGTTATTCATTTTATCCGGTACGCGCCAATGGTGAAGCAACTTGGCGGGCGGATCGTTTTGGCATGTGCGCCGGCGTTAATGCGATTGCTGCGGACGGTGCCTGAAATCGACGAATTTGTCGATCGCAGCGAGCCTCTCCGAGTCGATTTCGACTATCACGTATCGTTATTGAGTCTGCCGCGAATATTTAATACGACATTGGCTACAATTCCGACTGAAGTGCCATATCTGCGCGCCGATGATTCGAATATCGTGAATTGGCAGAATCGTATTGACCGCGAGCAGGTAAACGTCGGCTTGGTGTGGTCCGGAAATCCCGATCAACAAGAAAATGTACATAGGTCATGCCCGTTATCTGCCATGGCACCGCTGGGAAGAATAGCAGGTGTTACTTATTACAGTCTTCAGAAGGGTGCCGGAGCGGAGCAGTTGCTGCTTCCGCCAGAGGGTCTGAAAATCGTAGACTTTACGGGAGACTTGAATGATCTTTCCGATACCGCCGCACTGATGAGTGCATTGGACCTAACAATAACCGTGGATACAGTGACGGCACATTTGGCTGGAGCACTGAGGCGGCCGGTTTGGACCATATTATGGTTCGCGCATTGTTGGAGATACTTACGAGAACGGGACGACAGCCCGTGGTACCCGAGTATGCGTTTGTTTCGACAGCCGCGAATCGGTGATTGGGATAGCGTAATCGCACAAGTATGCAAGGCCTTGGAAGAACACTTGGGTCGTTAGCATATTTACGAAATCCGAATTCTATTGATTGCTAACGAGGAATGTCGAATCCGATGGATTCTAATGCGGACGAACCTCTTAACGGTGTGCCGAATCTAAATATAGGCACAGCACCAAAAAACGACAGTATCGCGAACCGCCTCCGCCAGGGAGTTAATCATCATCGGGCCGGCCGTTTGACAAAAGCGATAGCCTTGTATGAAGAAGTGTTGCAGCTCGACGATAAGAATCCGGATGCAAATCACTTGCTCGGCCTAGCGTTGTTAGGCGGTAGAAAGCAGGAGAATCGACAAAAAGTCCTAGAGTATCTTGAGCGTGCGGTGGCAATACGGCCGGATCTTGCGGTGTATCACAACGATCTCGGTAATGCCTATTGGAATCAAGGTCGAGTCGCCGATGCGTGGTCGGAATTTCAACTGGCGGCGAGTCTCGATACTGAATTTGTACAGGCGTATTTCAACCTGGGCAATGCGTGTTGGATTCAAGATCGGTTCGAAGATGCTGTTGTGGCATTTCGTCACGCTATCGAGCTCGACGACGACTGGACTCAGGCGCACTACCAGTTGGCAAACTGCCTGCAATATACAGGAAGGCTAGAGGAAGCGATCGACGCTTATGGAGAGGCGCTAAAGCGAAATCCGGATTATGCCGATGCTCATATCGGCAGAGGTTCGGCCCTCTTGAAATTGGGCCGACTTGCCGAGGGTTGGGACGATTACGAATTTCGCCAATCCGATGCGTCATTCGAATTATTCCGTTGCTCGGGCCGAGCACGCTGGGACGGAAGCGATTTTTGCGGTAAAACCCTGTTGGTGTATGGCGAACAGGGCATCGGCGATGTAATTCACTTTTCACGATACCTGCCCATGGTCGCGGAACGTGGCGGTCAAATTGTGTTTATGTGCGATGCGTCATTGCATTCATTGTTCGAGAGAAACACGGCAGTCCATCGATTGGTCGATAAGTGCAAGACACCGGAGGCTATAGAGAGAATCCATTACGACGTGCAGATACCTTTGCTGAGCCTACCAAGGGTGTTCGGCACAACATTAGAGTCGATCCCGCGTGTGACCCCCTACTTGAGAGCAGATAGCTCGAAGGTGGACGCTTGGCGAGGGCAATTAGAAAAAGAGCGTATTACGGTGGGTCTGGTGTGGGCCGGTAATCCGGGACAGAAGGACAACAAATATCGGTCGTGCCCGCTGTCAGCGTTGGCGCCGTTAGCGGCTGTCGATGGTTCAGCATTTTACAGTATACAAGTTGGGCCTGCAGCCGAGCAGCTGCAAGGCGGCCCGAAACAACTTAAGATCATTGACTTCACCGAAGAACTTCGCGACTTCGGCGATACTGCAGCTCTTATTGAGGCGCTGGATTTGGTAATAACAGTCGATACCGCGACCGCACATTTGGCCGGGGCGTTAGGTAAGCCAGTATGGACAATGTTGTGGTTTGCGCATTGCTGGCGATATTTGCAGAACCGTACCGATAGCCCTTGGTATCCAAGCATGCGATTATTTCGACAGCCGAGACACGGCGACTGGGACAGCGTTGTAGGTCAAATCGCCAACGCGCTGAAAGCTGAAATCTCCGGTTGCCCAAAAGCGAGGGCGCCATGAGTGAGGCGATTAGTCGATCCAGGCTGCGGGAAGAAACGAACTATCAGATTTGGAATGAGTTTATAGAACGCACGTATCCGATAGTCCGGCAGCTGCCTCGGCCGTCGATTCCAAAAGACTCTCAGCGCAGCGTCGTGTTAGTTGAGCCAAGAAAGCATCCCCATCTCGAATATGTGTTACGCAACGCCATGTACTTTCTTGGACCGGAGTGGGGATTAGAGATTTTCACTGGGCCGGATAACTTTTCGTACATTAAGGAACTAACTCGATCTTGGGGTTATGTCGGCATCGAAAAACTGGATACCAATGATTTGAGTACGCGTGACTACAATTCCTTAAAAAAACAATACACATTCTGGGAGCAAATCCGGACCGGGCACATTCTCTGGATGGAGCCGGACAGTATATTTCGCCGCACGGGCATTGATGAGTTTATGCACCTTGATTATATAGGCGCTCCGTGGGGCAAACAATTTGCAGTTTCCCCGGCCTGTCGAGTCGGCAATGGTGGCCTATCGCTGCGACGTAGATCTGCAATGTTGCGAATCGCTGCTGTCGCCAATCCGCATCATTCATTATTTGAGCCGGAGGATATTTTCTTTTGCGTCAATATGTCTCTATGTAACGCGAAAGAACCGGGAACTTTTAAACTGGGCACCTATGAGCAGGCGAAGCGATTTGCAGTCGAGGGTGTCTATGACCCAAACCCCCTGGGCTTGCACAAACTGTGGAAGTATTTACCCACCGAGCAAGTGCGGCAATTACTGTCTACGATAGAGTACTAGCATCTAATGGATTTCACTGACCAAATGTCGGAGCGGGATCCAAGAGAAGTCAGTGAAGCATTAGGTGTTCGTCGCCACCACATCAATGAAATGCTACCGGCCTTACGCGCGGTCGATTTCACGGGCATCCCAATCAATTCCAACAAATTTGCGGTCTTTATCGAAACGAAGCGATCTCCATTTACGGAATTCGCGATCCGTAACATCATGTTTTTCCTTGGAGAAGAATGGGGTCTACAGGTATTCGTTTCTCGGGATATGAGGGATTGGATAATGAAAGTCCTGAGTGGCTGGCAGTACGTACACATAAACAGTTTACCGGTGGGGTTGCAAGAATCGGGAAGAGACTTTGCAGATACAGTAAAACGAAAAGTAGGCTTCTGGAAATCCATCAAGGGCGAGGTTCAGTTATTTTTCAATTCCGACTCTATGCTATGTTCCAATGAAGTAGAAGCATTCCTGGAGTATGACTACGTCGGCGCACCATGGCCGGATAGTGTGATTTCCCCATGGTGTCTTTTCGGGAGCGGTGGACTGTCAGTGAGACGCAAAATGGCGATGATTGAGGTATGTAAAGCCAGCAACGCAAATCCATGGATTATTGGATCTGAAGATGCGTTTTACTCGATCAATATGCACCTCATGCCCGACAAGTATCACCTACCTTCTGTTGAATTGGCACGTCGATTTGCTGTAGAGCGAATCTATCATCCTTCGCCTGTTGGGGTTCACAAAGCATGGCAGTATATTTCAGCGACCGAACTTCAAACTATTTTATCCGGTGTCAGTTATGGCGGCGAAATACCATAGGCATCACTCCAAACCATACATGAAATATCCGGGTTAGCGGGCGAACCCTAGTCATATCCCAATTCACTCATCAAGCTACCGCAGTGGTTCTTTACTTCAGCAATCGACGTGTCATCAAGATGATTCTTCCAGTCCCCGACCACCCCCTTTCGATAGAACGAACTTCTGTTTTCGGTGCCGCGTGGCCGGCCTCCCGACAACTTTGAAAAATCCGTAAGCCCCAAACATTCATTGATAACTGAATCCGACGTGGACACATCGAGAAACTCGAGGAGTCGACCTACTTCATGTTCCGGGTTCTGCCAAAGGTTCTCATATTGAATTTCACAATAATTGTTACCGAGCGGCCGCCCCAATGTCATCGCGCTCGATACCTCGGCTGCCCACACTTTTGCAACGTGTACGGCGTATCGTTCGATGCTGACGAATTGCCGTAGCATTTGATCGGAGCCAACGGCTAAATTATAGAACCAAGCGGAAACTATGACGTCGCGGACATCTCGAATCATATAAATATACTTCGAGTCCGGAAATAATCGGGCGAGGAGCGGATAATAAGTAAAGTTATTTGGTGTCTTTTCTCCTACGCATTTTACGGTATCGACATTGGCCCATTTCACAAGCATTAGTTTGATGGCAGTGGCGAGCAGGAAATCCAAATCACTGGTGTCGTAGATATATGAGGATGAACTATTATCGGTCGTGTTCTCTTTTCTATGGCGTGACCAATTTCCCTGCCTAGGTATACGGGCGTTATATTCCGCTACGGTATTACGGATCGCTGGCTCTAGGAGACTGCCGAAATGAGCCTCACCCTTGCAAATGATTTCCGGGTGACTATCCAAAACCCGCTCCAGCCAGGTAGTTCCCGATTTGGATATACCCGAAACAAAGAACAGCCGCTTCTTATCGAGCAGCTTAATATTACGCCCAGCCAATTCTAATTTGTCGCTAATAGTCGCCATACTATTGCCGCGATCAGCATCGATTCTGATGGGTGCGCATCAATCTATCCCTCATATCCGAAACGGGTCAGTGTGTCTCCGGCTATGTTGTAAAAATCGTCTCTGAGGTCATCGCTAAATTTATTTCTCCAGTCACCTACCACTCCTTTCCGGAAGAAGGCTTCTGGGTCTTCTTCTCCGGGACGTCGGCCACCAGTAAGTGATTGAAAAGAAGATGCTTTCAGGCAGTTGTTAATACACTGCTCGGAATCGTCAACATCCAAATATCGCAGTAGCTTCGTCGCTTCGTCATTTGGGGTAAAGGCTAGGTTCTCGTACCGTACTTCCATGTAACGATCATCGAGACCAGCGCCGATCGCACATCCTTGGTTAATCTGACTACTCCATGCCTTCGCAAATCCCCGCACATACTCGTCGAACGTTTGGACGATCTGTTTGTTCTTAGCGAGCCCACTCTGGTTAAAAAACCACCCCGACACAGCGCTATCCCTGCCGTCCCTAATAATGTGTATGAATTTAGCCGAGGGAAATATACTCGACAATAAACTGAGGCACGCAATGTTGTCGGGCGTTTTTTCCCCAATTAGTCTAATCGAGGGATCGTTATTCCACTTACCAAACATAAGCCCAATTGCCTGGACGAGTAAGTAAAATGAGTCGTTCAAGTCATAACGAAGCGTATCAACATGACCGCCGTACTCCTTTAAATGGGCGACAACACCGCCCTGTTTGACCACCGCGTTGTTGTACTCTTCGAACGCCTTCACTAATGAGGCATGAAATATATCGATAAAGTGGGACTCGCCCCGACACACGATTTCTGGATGAGAATCCAGTAAGTGTTGCAACCACGTGGTGCCGGATTTGGCTACACCGACGATAAAAAACATCTCTTTGGCTAGCGTTTTCTCGACCAGTTCGGTCTTTGTTCTATGCGTCGTACTCTTCATCGAGCGTTTCAAAATTGTTGAATAACGATTAGTACAGCCTCCCTCGGTAACTATTGAGCGGAAGTTCAGTTTGTTCAGGTGCCGAGATAGACTAATATATCAGGAAAATCGAACCGCAATTCACTTGAGGCCCGGAACCATTCTTATGATGCGAAAACTCTGTAGTCAAATGCTGCTTTTTTGTATTGGTTGCGGCTATGCAATGACCGTTGTGGCGGAAGGTTCGCCTGCATTGCGGCTTGGCTGGCAAATCCCCTGGGCGACGCAAGGGCAGCTAGTCATGGGCCTTAAGCATACGAATATCCCGCAGCTAGTGGATTTAGAAGTTGAATACATAGGATTTGCCTATGGTGGGCCGCTGAATCGAGCTGCACTGGCTGGTGAGGTGGATGTTCTGTTAACGGCCGACCAACCTGCACTGGTATTGCTCTCGAAGGATCCGACCTATCGGATTGTGGCTAGAATGATGTATAACCGGGTCTGCATATATGTACCGGTTGGTTCTGGCGTCAATGCTCTAACCGAGTTGGCAAACAAAACAATAATGGGACCCGTTGGTGCTGCGGCGGAGCGAGTTGCCATGTCCGCTATTGCCACTGCAGGTATTGACTTGTCCGGCATTCGTACTGGAAAGCTCGACATGTCCCAACAATCGGCGCTACTTGCAAACATAAAGGATAACTCCACTTGGCCCGGAGTCGATGCGCTTTACGGGTTCGATCCACTGCCGGCGGTGTTCGAAGAACAAGGCAAAGCTAAAATACTTCATTGTGGAAAGGTGGTTTCTGTGGTTATCGCGACTGCGGAAATGTTAAGTAAGCGCCGGGAGAAACTGAAATCATTTTTGTCTGCGTTCAGATTGAGCTGGCATATCTTTGCAAATAATCCGGGTTTTCTTAACCAATACTTCTCGACTGAATCGAGATTGCATGTTAGCGATGCAGTGCTTGATGATGCGGCTTCCGTCGAACCGAATCGGTGGGTCCACTCCATTCAAGAATTGCGATTTGATTTTATTCCCGAAGATTTTGAGATATTCGACCAGGCCAGTCGGTTCCTTGTTGAGCGCAATATCATAAAGTCTCCGATAGATGCGAGAGCGTACACTGACCTTGGAATAATGAAAGAGATTATTTCTGAGGCCGATCAGAGTGGCATTTTGGAAAACATCGAAATACGAAATTAGACTCTCATTTAACTGGATGACCTCGGGAATCTTGATAGATGAAGCTACCCCAGCAAGCGCGAGCAAGCGTCGGAGTGTGCGTGATTTTGCTAGCGTGGCATTTATCAACATCAAAAAATAATGTGCTCACTCCTCCATTAAATGATGTGCTCTGGAGCTTTTTGGAGTTACTGCGTTCGAGAATATTACTAAAGGATGCTTTTGCGAGCCTTTTTCGGGTGTTGGCCGGTGTCGCGATTAGCTCTTTACTCGCGGCGGTACTAGGCTTAGTCGCGGTATACTGGAGGTCGTTTCCCGACTACTTATCGGGCGGCATTGAATTGTTCCGGCCTATTCCACCGATCGCTTGGACACCCCTCGCCATCGTTGCATTCGGTGTGGGTACTCAACCGGCGATAGCAATAGTCGCACTGGGCGCGTTTTTCCCGATATGGTTGGGTATTCAGCAAGGTTTGATGGAGGTCAAGCGATCCCATATCCTCGCTGCTGAAAGCTTCGGTTGTGGGAAACTGCTGCAGCTCACAGACGTGATCGTCCCATCGGCTCTTCCCTACGCATTCCATGGGTTGCGACTGGGGGTCGGCCTCGGCTGGTTTTGTGTTGTTGCGGCAGAAATGATGGGAGCTTCAAGTGGGTTGGGTTATGGCATTCAATTGTTCAGTCTGAATATCGAAATGGAAAAATTGTATTCCTACCTGCTAGTAATCGGCATGCTTGGTTATGTGAGTAACTTCCTCCTGCAGCGAATTGATTTACGACTAAGCCATTGGCGGGACGATGGCTGAAGGAAGTTCCCCAGAAGTCTGGATGCAGATCGACAATGTCGATTTTTCGTATCCCGGCATGCCGATTTTTAGCGATCTATCGTTAACGCTGGATGACCGCCATATGGTATTGGCGGTTGTCGGTCAAAGTGGTGTCGGTAAATCCACATTAATAGCGTTGCTCGCCGGTTTTTCATCAGCAGATGCAGGTGCCATATCGATTTGCGGCGATAAGGTGATGGGCCCATCCGCTGCTCGCCCGGTGGTATTTCAAGACCATAATTTGTATCCATGGAAAAATGTGTTAGAGAATGTTGAGTTTGGCTTAAAAGCGAAAGGTTTACCAAATGGGGAGCGAAACCAACGTGCGCGCGAGATATTGAAGACAATGCGATTAGAAGGCACTGAAGGGCTTTATCCAAAATCACTGTCTGGTGGAATGCAGCAGCGAGTCGGATTGGCGCGTGCGCTCGCGGTGGACCCATTATGTGTGCTAATGGATGAACCCTTTGGTTCGCTGGACCAGGATACAAAGAATGTAGTTCAACGCTACTTCCGTCAAACCATCGCTCGGATCAATTCACGTACCGTGCTGATAACACATGATATTCGAGAGGCCGTCATGCTCAGTAGCTTTGTGTTGGTATTGCGAGGGCCTGGCGATGTTGTTCCGTGTGATTTGTTATCCGACGATGACTGCGAGTATTCCAAATTGGATAAAGAACGAAACGACTACTGGACTGACAAAATCCAGTCCATGCTATCGTCGAGGTGAAGGTCGTCTTGATCTAACTACTGCAGAGCGTGTTTCAGAGTTATTACTTCCCTAGTCATGATCAGAGATACTCAAGGCATTATTTTCACATTCACAGCTATATGCGCTCGGCCGCTAATTCA
Source organism: Gammaproteobacteria bacterium (assembly GCA_029862885.1). Taxonomy (GTDB): domain Bacteria; phylum Pseudomonadota; class Gammaproteobacteria; order Arenicellales; family JAOTWM01; genus JAOTWM01. The sequence continues at coordinate 32,163 of JAOTWM010000002.1, read as the reverse complement.
TAATTAGATTATGAATTCGAGTACGCTCTTTGGCAGCCCCGATGCCGCTGGCGCACCGCGCGATTTGGCTTGCCGTGGTTGCAATGTAATCTTCTTGAATATTGAATTACTAAGAGCAGACTTTACCGGACTTATCAGCAACGCAGATTTAACGCCAAATATCGATGCGTTCTTTGAACACGGAGTAGTATTCGAGGATGCCTCCGCCCCGGCAGGGGAGACATTCCTAAGCAATACTTCAGTACTGACCTTAACATTGCCCCACCAGATTCCTGTAATGCCTGCGGAAATCGATCGGTACAAGAAACTCGATCTTATCAAGCAACTGAAAATCGAGAAGTCGCTCACTAGCTCCGTGTCCATGGCTCAAGTTCTCTCGCAACACGGATACCACACGATAAATATCAATCAAGGCGGTCGGGCGGGCCAACATGTCTTCCTGGATAGGGGATTTGCCGACTACTCGCAGTGGTCATCAAAAATCTTGATGGAAGACCTTGTCGATCTTCTAATCGACAAACTCGAACGACCGAGCGATCACCCAAGATTTGTTTTATTTCGCCCGACGTTATTACATAATCATCAATATCGACATCCGATACAACCCGACACTGAGTATGCATCTTCAATTAATGCCCGCCGCTATGAATATCAAGCTCCTAATGGAACGAACAGATACGCATATTTCTTGAAAAGGCAGAGAGATCTTGAGCCTGAACGAGCGCAACAAATAGAACGACATATTTACAGTCGACAACTAAGCTACGCAGACGCACAACTTGGTCGAGTATTTAAGGTATTACAGGAGCGTTATAACGACAACAGCATCGTAGTTCTCTATGCCAACCACGGAACCGGATTGGGCGATAATGGGATTTTTAAGCATGGGGTCGCATATCAGTCGTGTGTTCACGTTCCAATTCTTATACTACATCCGAAAATAAGTATAACTGTTCGCGTACCGAGTGCCGTTGCTCTAGCGGATCTCGCCCCCGCAATATATAAGATGCTCGAAATACCGTGGGCAACACCTATCTCCAACGACCACCTTTTTGATGTACTGAGTGGCCGTAACACCGAGGAGAAAGTTCTTATTGGGAAAAACAATTGGGACGAATACATCCGTATCGGCCCATGGAAATTGATTGTTCGGTACGGACGATTTAAATTATTATTCAATATAAAATCGGACCCACACGAATCCATCGACTTATACTTAAAGGAGCCTATTATCGCCAATAGGCTAGAGGCTACTTTGCTGAACCATAAGATAAAATATGCTCGTCACTAAGTGCGTACAGGCCCAGTCTATGACAGCCGAATTGTATGGCCTTCGGTAAAGGACACCACCGAATAGTTACTACTTGTCCGCATTTCGTCCCACATCACGAGTCGACCGGTAGCATCTTGACCGACAACGCCACGGACTCGATTAAAACTATCGTTAGAGGCCATATAACCTCCCGGATTCCCAACTTATAGCCATCGTGACTCTGAGACGCAAACTGTTGGTCATAGCATTACCGATTGTCGTTCTCGTCGCGACCGTGGGTCTGGTGTTGGTTTATTACACAAAGCGAGGCGACGCTCTCCCGGCGGGCGATTCGTTCTGGGGATACCGATTCTCCCGTACAACTTATGGGGACAATATCGCGTTCTTAGAGTATCTTGGCGAGAACGAAAAATTAAATGTGACGGAGGTTACCGGAATCGATCAGTCCGTAGCTGATGCGCTGATCGTACAGAAAGTCGCCGTATTCCGCGCTCTATTTGAGAAGCAGAGAGTAGGGTACCGAGGGCAGCACACCGAATATATTGAGTGCCCCGATAGCTTTAAGCCGAAATTCTTCGAGAAGGCAGTCGATGGTGGGCACCTGCGCTACTTTGTTGGATTTGCGAACGAAAGGTTCTCCGCCGGCGCATGTTCGGAGGAGGATATTAAATACTCGGCCGTTAACGCATTCCTGTATTGTGCTGATTACACGACAATGTTCGAAATCGATCACTTTCGATCCTTAGACAGTGGTAGTGCCAGAGCTCCCCTTGTCGATACGATCGACTGTAAGTATTAGAAGTTAGTTGCGCACCACTCGGACGACAGGACGTGTACCCCTGGCACCCCGCTCGAATTGATAATTGAAGGTTTTTATATCCTTTGCGTACATCTCTGCCACCCACTCTCGACTCTCGTCATCATAAAATTGAGAATAATGCGGTTTCTCGACTTGGACTTTCTGGCCGGTCTTGAGCTTTCCAGATTTGTGAAGCCGACGTACCATTAACCGCTCGAAGCTGTTTAGTTTCTCTAGCGGTTTTACCGGCAAATTCAGGCGTCGGCAGACCCTTTCAAAATCCGAACCCAACGACTCGAATCTGCCGATGAAATCGACCAGACACCGATCTTCCTCGTCGTGAAGAAAATCGTACTGCGGTATGATGTGACGAAATCTGTCGGATCCCGTCTTGTAATCGTCGTCGATCGCGGTTGGGAATCTGTCAAAGATAAATACTTTAAACTCGTAACGGCCGTAGTGATTAAAGAAAAATTCCGACACTAATCTTTCCCAGGGATTGCGAACGATGGCAAATTTGAAAAAATCGCGAAATTCCACTTCACCCACGTGACCGTAATTAAGATACTCGGAGGCCATCAAGTGGGCCAATCTAGGTGGGCCGGAGTCCACGTCATGATTCCTGCTAATTAGCAATTCGGAGCGTTCATTCCAGGTTAGATTCTGTAACTTCATGAAATATCGCTCTATACTTTCGCCTGCGGTTTTGGGTATATGGACAAACAGGCAATTGAATTTCTTGGAAATCATTGCTTCGTGGACGGGGTTCGCGATCGAAATACACGTGGCAGATGTCTGCAGCTCATTTTCTAAAGTTGGACTTGGACCGTCAAGGGCTATTGCTCGGCATGTGGAATGGGTTATTGTCTTTGGGCGGTGCTCGCCGCTTCAACCATCTTCTTTTGATGTGAGATCATGAAGGTATTCGGTATTGGGTTTCAGAAAACAGGAACCAAAAGTCTGAATCGTTTTTTTCGGAGTGTGGGATTTCGCTCCATACATTGGCCGCACTCGGTGAATGGCGTTAATTACGAAAAAATGTGCGGCACATGCCTGACCAGCAAGAAGCTGGTGGTCGATACCCTAGCACCGGTAATCGAATCGCATGACGCTTTTACCGATGTACCGTTCCCTGCTTTGTATACGGAGTTACACCGACGCTACAAGGAGAGCAGATTCGTATTGGTTACCCGGGATAGCGACCAATGGTGGGAATCTGTGGCGCGACATTGGCAACTAAAGAACCGAAGAACTAGGCGACTCGATCCTTACGAGTATCTTCAGTATAACAACTATGCGTCCTCGGAACTATCGGTTGTCAGCGCCAAGGATCGCGTGCTGTTGCAAAATATCCACCGGCAGCATGTCGACGAGGTGCTATCATTCTTTGTGAATTATTCGGACCAATTACTGGCCATCGATCTTTCGGATCCGAATAAAGCGGAGAAGTTATCCGAGTTTCTGGAGTTGGATTCTCGCAATCCATACCCAAATGTGAAGAGAAAATCTCCGTCGCATGGTCCTCCGAGCATGCGAAGGTGGAGGCCATAACCGCAAATAGCCAGGCGAGCTAAGTTCCTACGCAAGCGTCGCACACTCTGCCTGCAACGCGAAATTACCTTATACGGGGCGGAACCACTTGGACCTGCGGCGCATCGAAATGAACGTGAACAAGAATGCGTGGGCTATGAAGCCCAATGCCGCAGGAAAAGACGCTTTGGGATCATAAAATAATAGCACCCCCGCCGCTATGGCAACGTTTCGCATCGACAGCGATATTGAAAGTGCTCCGACGATTTCAGGGCTAAGCCAGAAGGAGAATATTCGACGGGCCACGACTAGTACCCCGAAATCTTGCAGAAACATTAAAAAAAGCAAGACAAACAAGTCATTTATGGGGGTGTAGTGAAGATTCAAGCGGCCCACCGCAGTGCCGAAAAGGATAAATATCAGGACGCTTAGGCTACCCATATTTAATAGTCCCAAAAGTGGTCGTAAGATCACTTTGCACCTCGGGAATACTCGATCTATCGCATAGCTCAATGCGATTGGCGTAGTCACCAGGAGAAGCATGTATTTGGTAAGAGGTAACACGTTGAGAGCGACCGACGGTTGCAGTAAGATCTTCAACATAATAGGCGCAATTAGCGGACAAAGAATCATCGACCAGATCATCAGGACGAACGCAAATTCATCGTCGGCCTCAATCAAATTACTGAAGTACGGCGCGACAATTGCAACAGGACACAGCGACGCAAACACTAAACCATATAGAAACTGGTCGTCGGTAACTAACCACCGAGCGATCAACCATTGACCTATTGGGAATATGGCAAATAAAAATACTAGTCCGATAAGCAATTCCGGTAAGCGGTAGGTAAAATATCGTAACTTACGCCAATCGATTGTAATTCCTGCGGACATCATCAGTATAAAGAGAAAAGCAACACCGTATGGCATTAACGAAATAGCGGTGTATGGGAAGATAATCCCCAAAATGATTGCGATAACAATTGGAATTCCGAAGATATTTGTCACAATTAGACTGCTGATTCAAAATTTAGCCGATAGTTCGTTGCGATTTTTGGATTTCGCGAAGCGAAACGGTGGCCACTATTATGTAATTCTTATTGTACAAACTAACCCAGACTACGTCATCGTTAGTTCGGGGGAGAGTACAGATAAAATTAGCATGTCGAATTTCGATTTTCCGATTGGTATCGCGATTTATGGATAGGCGCATTGTCGCGGCAGCAATCGCCATAGCGCTAATTGCTGGTCTAGTCATCCGGAATCTTCCAGATGTCGATAATCTTAAGGTGGGCGATCATTCGCCCTCGGTCGCAAAGTCCATTCGTCTGTACTGGTTTATCCCGGATGGCTTTCGGGCAGATCCTCATGTCTTCAAGGTGTTCGAGTGGGCCAGCAACGGCGAGTTGCCGAATATCAAGAAGATGATGGATCGTGGATCTTACGGTTATTCGGTGCCGGTATTCCCAGGCCATACGCCTACCAATTTCGCCACCTTACTGACGGGTGCAACTCCCAAAGTCCATGGTGTCGCTGATGGACCAATGCGGATAAGCGGTTATCCACTTAATGTCGTTTCGAAAAGTGGTTTTAGCTCCGTTGCCAAGAAAGTACCACCGATCTGGTTCACACTAGAAAAGGCAGGCGATGTTGTTACCTTACTATCCGTTCCTGGCTCGACGCCGCCGGAATTGTCGCGCGGCATTACGATTCGCGGCCGATGGGGCGGCTGGGGACTTGATTTTCCCGCTATAAACTTTCACACGAATACGGACACCGATATACGTGCATCGCTGGGACACCGGAACCGCCTATTTGAGCTTGGTTCCGAATTGACCAAATTCGTCTCGGTTGCGAAGCCGGCCGACTGGCAGATCGCGCTCCCGCAAAGCTTCAGTCCCGCAAGGGAAGTGCTGCTATCCAACTGGGGTGCCAGCATGTTTGGATTGATTTACGATTCTACCGATGACTCAGTGGAGAATTACGATAGCGTGTTGTTTTCCCCAGATAAAAATAATGTATGGACACGGGTACGAGTCGGCGAATGGAGCGACTGGACCCCCCTTACTGTTCAGTATCAAACCAATAACGATTACAAAATCACTAGCCCCAAAAAGATGGATTGGGAGCGCGAACTGGCAACTATAGACGTCAAAACTCAGGCAAGGGTTAAAGTGATAAAACTTGGCGAAAAGGATTTTTTCCGGATTCGTTTTTTATATGACAACATGAACCAATACGTAACAAAGCCGGCGCATATTGCCTCAAGCATGGGCGAGTCAATTGGTCCTATGGTAGATTTCGCGGATAATTTTCCACCACAGTTGATTTATTACGATGAAGATAAATCAACTTTTCTAGAAGAGTCGGCGATGAGTATTAAATGGCATAAGGAGGCAGCTGGTTACCTAATAGAAGAAACGGGCAGCGACGTCATTATACACGATGTGTATACACCCAATCAGATGTTAACTAGCCGTTGGTGGCTTGGTTATCTTGACCCAAAAAGTACCCGGTACAACGAGATAACCGAAGAAGAGCGGCAGAAGCTGTGGCAAGAAGTGAAGATTCTATACAAAGGTATCGATGCAATTATTGGAGAAATATTGGAGCGAGTTGACGGTGACGCTTATGTGATATTGAGTTCGGATCACGGAATTGTGCCGTTAAACACTGAGGTAAGACTGAATAATATTTTCGCCAAAGAGGGGCTACTGAAGTACTCATATGATGAGTCCACTGGGATCTATAAAATAAACTGGCGAGACAGTAAGGTCGTGTTTCTTAAGATGGATAACATCTATATAAATCCCGCCGGGTTGGGCGGAAACTATAGGCGTGCGTCAGGTCCAAAGTATGAGCAGCTTAGGAATGATGTAATTACTATTCTTGAGGACTTGAGGGATGAATCCGGAGTAGAACCGCTGGCCCGTGTTACTAAGTGGGAAGACGCTGAGTCTGTTGGTTTACCGCCCGATCGAGTTGGTGATTTGATAATTGCCAACAACGTCGGCTATGGATGGGTGGAGGATATTAGCCAGAACCTTGAAAGTTTCGTCGCATCTATAACAAGCGGATACAAACAGGCCGTGTTACCGGACGATCAAAGTGGTATGTGGACGCCCTTCATCGTCATGGGCCCCGGCATCAAGAGCAATTATGAAATTGAGACTCCTATTCAGCACGTGGATCAATATCCAACTATCATGTCGTTGCTTGGCAGGGAAATACCAGAGTTTGTTGAAGGTCATGTACTGAAAGAAATTATGAATTGACAAGTCAGGCTAGAATCAGTGATTGTGAGTCAATGCCGTTCGGGTGCATTCTGCAATAGTTGAATCTTCCTCGCCAGCAGAATCGCTTCCAGTCGACGTGCTACTGAAGGTAAACTGTCGATCAAATTGTCATTCTCATGAGGATCTACACGTAAGTCATACAGCTCTCGTTGAACGGCATTCTTTATTATTAGCTTCATATTATCCATCCGGATATATTCGTCGATGTCGTTGCGACCAATGAGATCCGTTTTATTGGTGCTGTCGTCACGAATCAAACTATGCCCGTCAGATTGCGGAATATTACTTGCACCGACGATCTCATAGATAGTGGGCGCCAGGTCAATAAGGGCTACTGGGTCAGATACTCTGATCTGACGAGTTATCTTTGGATGATATATTATTAAGGGAACGTGGATACATGATTGGTAGGATACGGCCAGTCGATGAACGCCATTATCGCCTAACCCGCTACCGTGATTCGCATACAAAACAATTACGCTGGATCGGTTCAATTGCTCCTTCTTGATTAACCCAAATACCTTACCCAGTTCCTCATCGATGTACTTAAGCTGCTGGCGGTAGATCAAACGATGAATCTTTCTCTGCTCGGGCTGGGGCAGTGCCACATTAAACGTGACATTGAACCTTCCGAACCTCGGGCGATATTTATAAAGAATCTTATTTTCCTGGATAACGCGCGGTCGATCGGGTGGATAATAGTAGGGGTAAGGATGGAGGCCTTCGGGACGATACAAAATAAATGATTTCCCATCAGCGGTACTGAGCCGCTTCCCAAGATCCGCGACCGTATCCCGAAATGAAGTATTTCGGCGACCCCATTCGATCGCCTGATCAAAACCCCGGTCAAGCAACAATCGCTCCCCCGCACGAATGCCTTGGTTAAGGCTTACGGTATGGTAACCATTTTCCTTCAATACTTCGGCCATCGTCGGGTAGCGAGTAAGCATCGCCACCATCTTCCGCGCCTCTTCAGGTGGTAATGCCTTGGCACCACGCTTCGCAAATTTATCGATAACACTCTGATCGGCGTCATAGTGAAACGCGTGCATGGCTGTTTGTACGGCCAGATTGCTCCGGTAACTCTCACCCGCTGGCGCGGATGCCTGCTCAAAGACGATAGAGCGACCAAAAAAACTATCGATGTTGGGCGTTGCGCTATCCGTAGATCCACTAAGCAATCCCACGTGATCCGCTCGTAGCAGCTCTATATTGAGCAGAATCACATTGCAATTGGGGCAGGATAAATCAAGTGCTGCCAGCGATTCGCTGCCCGTTACTTGGCCGTCTACCGATGGGCTATCGGTTCCTCCGTCGGCTCGGCTACTGGAGCCCGATACAAACAGTAATGCGCCGGCAATCAGTGCCGCAGCCATTTGTAGACTGGCGTTAGCGGGCATCATAATCCTCGCCTACCATATCAAGACGATTAGATCTCAATGACGTAGTGCCGGAAAAACCTCAGTCTTCGTCTTGTCCTGTACTTCCATCTCTCAGCGTGTCTCCGATAATATCGATGCGCCGTTGTCTCGCTTGATGCTTGAATTCGATGAGCTTGTCTTCAAGCGTACGGGTAACCTCTGGGTAGTCCGCCGCCACGTTAGTGGACTCGTCAGGGTCGGCGTCAAGGTCGTATAGTTCCAGATTCTTCTTCTGCGTCAGTATAAGTTTCCATTCGTCGTTGACGATAGTTTTACTCTCGTCCAGGTCCATAACCGATTGATACTCCATCCTGCGCGCGATAAGTTTCCGCTTTTCGGAAAGGTCTTCGCGACCTAATGGGTCGACTTTAAGATTATAAAGCCGCCGTTCTTTGTGATATCGAATAATAAGCTTCCATTTTCCAGACAGAATATATTCGTCTGGATCGTTTTTCCCAACGATGTAGTCCTTGTAATACTCCTCACCGTTTATCAGTGGAATTAGACTTTGGCCAGTTGAGTGCCCGGGTTTGAACACGCCCAACATTTCATAGATCGTCGGCACAAGATCGACGAGCGAAATTGTCGTAGCAATTCGCATAGGTGTCTTAACCTTAGGATGTTTTATCATCAGCGGAACGCGAACTGATGACTGGTATGAGACGCCATTTGAGGCATAAATTCCCTTATCGCCGATCTGTGTTCCATGATTTGAATACAAGACGATAATAGTATTGCGTTCAAACTCCCTCAGCATGTCGAACGGTTTAGAGAGAGTATCATCAGCATATTTCAATTGCTGCATATAAATCTTGTGTTCTGTCTCTCGTTGTATTTGCGGAGACGCACTTCTGTCACGTATCACCTTGTATCCGTATGGTCTATTCTGAATCGAATACTCTTGGTAAATAATATGCTTATCAAGAATTCGATCGCGATTTAACGGGTAAAATGCCCGGTGTAGTCGAGTAGGTACAGCATGGAATAGAATAAAGAATGGCTTTTGGGTCGATCGGATATGCGTCTCCAGTGGCGGCAGGAGATCTTCGATCGTCAGCCTTATATGAAACTGCTGATATTCGTCAAAGCCACGGTCGAGAAAAGTGCCGCGTCCCGATCGAGTGCCCTTATTCAGGTTCACTGTTCGGTACCCGTGCCGAGACAGCACTTGGGCGATCGTCTTATGATAGGTATAGATCTTCTTCCAGGGCCCTAATTGTTTCCTTGCCTTAAGTAAATGAAAGCTTTGAACATCGACTCCGTATATATGCGCGTCCGTCGCGGTTAATACGGCTAGGTTTCCGCGATACGAGGATCCCGCCGGCGAGAACGCGTTCTCAAAAATGATCGAGTTCTTGAAGAACCGATCAATGTTCGGCGTGTGCTTGCTGTCACTTATCAGGCCAGTATAGTCGGACCTCAAAAAGTCCAGGTTTAAAAACAGTACATTGCAGCCCTCGCAACTTAAGTCGCCAGGTTCACCGTCAGCCGCACTTGCCGCAGCGAACCTAGAGCAAGAGAGCAAACTAAGTGCCAAAAAAACTAAGATCGTGTGAATTGGCGGTCGTTTAACCGATACTTCGAAGCAGGAAATGAAGGCCGTTTTCATTGTGGTTTAGTAGCCACTCTAAATCTACTCGATGTGGGCCCACACACAACCCAATAATATTGAGTCGCATCCGGCAAAATCGATGATGGAGGTATTATTAATGATTACAAACAAAACCACCTTAGTCCGTCGGGGCGATGGTTGCGGGCTCATATAGGGTGAATTCTTCCCGAATCCGGTCCGTCAACGGAAGATCGCCGGGGCGCCCCTTTTTGCCGGAATGATTTTCACCATTACCCAGGACCCAGACGGCGCCCGGGAACGGTAGCGCGCTGAGCGTTACGCCAATCTCCCGAAATTGCCTACGAGCAAATCGGTGACTACCGAGCGTAAAGTTCAAGTAGCGGCTGTCAATCTTATCTTCAATCGAAGATAGCGGCGACCCGACTGTGAGTTCCTTCGGTATTTCAAATAGGGAATAACGGATAATGTGGCTCGTTCCACAAGCTTTGTTAAATTCGTCAAGCAGAGTTACCTTATCCGACCCATACTTGTAACGATAACCATGCTCAAAATACCAACCGTCTTCCGTGGGATTCTGCTCCACGAATTCCACGATCCGCCGACTGATATAATCATCAGCATCGAAGAACATAATGTAATCCGGCATGAATCGTTTCGCATAAATCAGCCCTACTACATATTTTGATCCCCGGTCGACCCTGATTGCCTGCATTCCTGTATTGGGTTGTTCCAGTTCACTCGGAGGGGGGAACGTAACTTCAACGAAATGAACATTTTTTCTGTCGACGAGGTCCGGTGTCTTATTAGCGACAACCACCACATGGTAGTTGATGCTTGTTTGCGCGCAAACGGAATTAAGGGTTTGGTCCAACAACTGCACGACTCGGTCGTAGGAATTGCAGTTGCGCGGATGGCGAATTGAGGTGATGAATACGAGCACGACTTATATCTGAGTCGATGGCCAAGCACGGGCCTAATAATAGGTGAATATCAATATGTGCTATTCGTGGATCCTAAGAAGCGTTGTATTGGGCGATTGTGCTCATCATGCTTGGTTTGGATGAACTATCAGAGACGCTCTCACGGAGGGTTTCGGCGCGCTCGAGGTTTTGCATTTCGGTAATAAAGGCACATACGTCGGACGTGCCAGCCATAACGTCACCGTGGGCTATGGCATCGGTGATCGAACTCCTAAATGTATCCAGCTGACCGGTGCGTAACTCGGGCAAGGGTTGAAGCAGGCCAATCACGGCATCGTCGTATTTCTCGAGGTCTGGATCCACATCGGACAATAACGGATGCAGACAGCGGATTTTCCGTCGATTTACTAGCGACATTTTCATTTCCCCTGACTCCAAACAAAATAATGACTTTGATGTCAATAATTCAAATCCGAGCATTCCCAGCGTGAAGAAATCAGCACGGAAATCCGGTATCGGTCCGGCCACACACTGCTCGGGCGCCGCATACATGGCATAGGACTGCTCTCCCGAGTAAATAATGGACCTAGTGATCGACGGCGGAGGGATCAGGCTGAATTGTAAAATCTGACATTGCCCATCATCGCACAGATTCAATGCATCCGGTCGCAATGCTACGTGCAGATCCGAGGGTAGCGAGTCATCCTCAGCAACCCGATTATGTAGTTCGTCCAATGCGGCAACTATTTGGCGGAGGAGAACAAAGCCGATGGCAATGGGTATTCGCTTATAATGCCGCCGACACGTGGTCAACAAAGAGGCTATTGATTGACCGCCAGCCCAGTCATAAATCTGAACTAATTCACCATCAATTTCTGATAAAGCGATAAGGTTTCGAAAGCCGGGGTGACTGAGCTTGCTTGCAAGATTCGCCTCATACGTGAATGTCTGTCGCCGCTGCTTGTCAAAACGATAGGCAATGGGCAAGCGTTTGATAATCAGTTGTGAATCGTCGGCCGACCGCCCCAAAATTAACTCCGCATCGGGCCCGCTCGTCAAACGCGCCTGAACTGTATACTCACCAAGCGTTTCCATTTCGGGCCGTTCAGTTAGATATGGAACGTAAAGTTGAAGAGTACGGTTCGCGAATTGCTAAAATGAAAAATAGAAATTTATCGGTATTGTTATCGCATTTGAGTTCATTATATGCACTCTCGATCACAAAAGATATTTCTGAAATCACCGACATGATCTCTCCAAATGCGATGGCAGACAGCTAGGAGTGCAGAATTCCTCATTGGCTGTCCGTTCTCTGTCGCCGCGGTGCTAGCGCTCGATACTAAAAGTGAGTATGTAGATCAGCATTTTCTTTATCGCCTCGAACCAATCGGTAGCGGAGAGTTTCCCCATTCGGACCGGGCACGTCGATGATGCCGCCTTGGTACGCAAAGCGAACCGATTTCTTACTGCGGATGCTGTCAGGAAGCGCTTGCGAGCTTACCCGATGCCATTGCCCATCTATCTCCACCTCCCAGTGAATTTGCCCGTGGTCGGGCGAAATCGGAGTCGATTTGTTCACGTTGCAGATTACATCCGACTCGAACCAGTGATGCAAATCGCTACGTAGGCTAGTGCGCCGTTCGGGTGCGTCCCGACTCCACATACTTTTTTACAGTACGTCTATCGAGTTCGGTGCGGCGTGCGACTTCTTCGTAAGTTCCAAATTGCTGATACAGATCTTGGCAATAATACGCCAGGAGTTCATGGGCGCCCAGTTGCCCGCGCACGGCTCGATCGCGCCAGCCGACATCGGCGGCGTCGGTATCAACCTGTGGTTGATACGAACCGCGTAGCACGACGCGACGCACTGCTTGCTCGAGTTCGCGGACATTGCCTGGCCAAGCATAGTCCTTTGGCAAATCCTTATGTAATCCGTCCAGCACTTGCTTGCCAAGTTCAGGGCTCGGTGAACCGACCATGCGCTCTACGAGTAATGATACCAATTGCTCGAGTTCGGTGGGCGACTGCTCGATGCGAATTCGTAGCGGCGGTACTTCGATCACATCTGAGCATAATCTATAGAAAAAATCGTCCCGGAAACGGCCGCCGCGACGTAGAGTCTCGATTGATTGGTTGGTGGCGGCAATAACGCGACCAGAGAATCGCTTGCTATGGTGCGCGCCGACGGGCGTGAATTCGCGATTCTGCAGTACATTGAGCAATTTAATTTGCACCGGCACCGATACTTCGCCGATCTCATCCAAGAATAACGATCCGTATGCACTGCAGCGTTGAAATACCCCTTCATGTTGATCAATGGCGCCGGTAAATGCGCCCTTGCGATGCCCGAACAGCTCCGACTCGATTAAAGTCTCGGGAAACTGCGACAAATTGATGGTAATAAACGTGTCCGTGAAGCTGCTCTTGAAGCGACCGGACTTCGGGTCGTAGGGAATCAGTCCCGAACGGCCGATCGCCGCTGCGGCCGAGCCCTTGCCGGTGCCCGTCTCGCCCAGCAACAGCGTGGAGAAATCTTCCATCCGGTGACGAAGGTGATCGCGGTAGGTGCGAATATCGGCCGTAAAGACATTATCCCAGAGAGCCCGGCGCAGATCCTCCATGCTATTAGAGTCACCCACCAGCGTGTGGTAAATAAAGAAGTAAGCGCGGCGCACTTGATAGCAGAGCGCCAGATAGCTCAACGCATCGTCATCGCTGAACCCGTAGTCGTACAGGTCGCGAAGAAATTCGCGACCGAACTCCGCTGCAAGCGGTTCAGCACCGTGGCGACTCTGCGCCCGGATAAGAGCATCGAACTGCGTAAGGTATCGATCGTAGACCTTGAACAGAAATACGTGTCGCAGCCGCTCACGATCGGATGCTTGTACCGACTGCAATTTGACGATTCCGCGAGCCGACAGTCTCGATAGGCTCGCTTCGACTTCCGGTAGTAATTCCCAGAAATAGTGGTCAGCACTCCCAGTTGTTGTTCCGGCCGATCGGTCCAGAACCGCCTCGATCGCAGCGCGATTTACGGTGAATGGATTTGAAAAAATAATTGAGGAGACGGTATCAAAAAAACCGCGTTCGTCAGGCGTCAATCGTTGTAGAGTTGTCATTAGTTATAAATCCGATGTCGTCTAAACTAGTAAATGCAGTCGAATCAAAGCGACCGCCGCAGGCGACAACGCCCCCGTATGAATCGCCGGGGGCGTTGCGCGGTAGGTGTTGGGAGCGATCAATTACTCCAGGCGCCGAACTGCTCGCACCAAGTCGTTACGCGTGTCTTAATGTTGACGCCATGACGCTCCAATATCGAGCCGGCAATAATCGCAGCAGTACCTAGTAGTGCAAGGCTTCCCCAACTGCCGAAATCGAAGGCATCGATGGCATAGCTAACCTGGAAGCCGAGCCCGAATAACAGTGTTACCAAGCCCAAACCGGCAATTACCCGCTGCTGTACGCTGCCGCCATAGATGATGAGTGCCAGGCCAACCAATAAGCACAGGGCCGCGGCCATGATGCCGCCAACCATGAACAGATTGACTAATGCACTCGCCGCCAGCCCGATGCTCGCGATGCGGCGGAAACCCGCGCCGCGGCCGATTGAGCGTAGCGACAGCTCGAACATCATGCACGCAAACACAATGCCCGCGACCGGCAAGCTATATACATCGGTCGTCGGGAACGTATCGGAAATCAGCCAGGCTGATGATCCCGCTGTCACCAATGCCGGAAAAACGGACAAACGCTCAATGCCAATACGTAGCCTGGATTTCACACCCATTTGTAAACTAACCTGTCGCAGAATCGCAAACACCATAAGCCCACCGGCGGTTACGAGGAATGCATCGATAGAGTACAGGTACAAGCTCCGACCAAGCATAATGCCTAGCGGTAGCAGCGGCACAACACGGGCAAACCGGCCTTCGGCATTTTGCAGAGTATTGTCACGACGTGATGCCGCAGCGAGCTGGTGGACAAGTACCAAAGTCAGCACGATCAATAGGGAGGTTACGGCCATTGAGCTGCGAAAAGGCAGCAGCAACGCCGCATTACTGAGCATACTTAGTAGCGTAAGATGCGCCGCCGACCGCCTTGCGAGCGTCAGGAAACCCAGATATGTGACCGGTGCCAGTATCACAAAACTGCCTCCCGCCGTGATCAGAGCACTTATCAGACTCTCCGCTCGCCAGGTTGCGAATTGCGGATACAAAATCAGCAATTCCTCCCCCCAAAATCGGGAAAAAACAAGGCTACCCAGAATCGTAAAATTCACCGCCACCGAGCCTAAGGCGAGAGCGAGAAATAGCCGCGCCCCCTTATTTTCTCTGATCCAGTGGCCACTCGCTAAACCCACCGCGGCTAATATCACGGTGTGAGCCAACAATAGTAAATAGCGATTGATATCGTTGCCGGAATCCCAGTTCTGTAGCAGAAATACGGACATAGCGGCGACCAGCACTGAGGCGCCGAGTATCCGCAGTAAACCGGATAGTTTTTCGAAACTCGAAAACAATTGAGCGAATTTAGAAAGCTCCGGTGTGTCCACTGCGTCGATTTTTGTTGCGTCGGTTGTCATGATCTATTCCTCGTCGCTCGCAAGCATTGCGGAAAGTTCGGCGCGCAGCTCGGTGCGTTCCTCATCGGCCAGAAACTGGCGATCGAGCGTGTCGACCGGGTCATCGTTGCCAAGAGCCAACTCAGTCTCCGTCACCTGAACTTCCCAGCGCTCGAAGATGTCGTCTAGGTCGCTGGCTGGCGCACGGTCGAGTGTGCTCGTAAACTTCAGCGCCTCGGCAGCGGACTGACGCGTACGCATAAGGTTACGTTGCTGCGTAATATTGCCCAATCGCGATTCGGCTTCGTGTATGTCGCTGGCTAAACGCGACTCGACACATTGATGCCGTTCCAGAGCCACGCGGAGTTCTTCGAGTTGTTGCTGACACGCTTTACTGCGGCGCAGGCACTCAAGGGCTGTGTCTTCATCTTTCACGGCCACCGAGCGTGCGCGCTCGGCCCAACTCACTTTACTCTTCTCCACATTAGTAATTCGGGTACGTAATCGTTCGCCGTCTGCGTGAACCCGTGCCAAACGTACCTTGGCGCGCGCCGCCGCGCGCTTGGCGTCGCGCACCGACGCTTCGATCACCGCGTCGTGATTCTCGATTTGGGTCACCGCATGATCGACACGGCTAAAGATCGTGGTTGAGAGTCGTTTTAGGGTTGACATCATGATTTGCTCCTTGGATTGGTTAAATTGATACCTACTACAATCCAAGATTCATGCCAGATTTAACGAATTTGGCATTATCTTCTATACATCAATAAGTTATATGCATAATTGACGCCTACCCTGATATCTACCAATGATCTAGTATAGACATTATATGTACATCAATATACCTTTAATGCTCATCACTTGTGGATGTCTTGTAACCCGGACGGATCGTCGCAGAACATCCTGGCGGGGCATCTTGTTGTGACATCGGCTGCTAGGGGTGGCCCTCGAGCGAATTACTATTTGCGCTCTATCAGCTCAACAATAGTCGTGCTTGGGTTATCGTACGTGGAAGTCGCAACGATGCGCCGTTGGGGCAGTACAATTACTGGACAGCTGCGGTCTGGTTCGTGGTCGAAAATTGCTCGATCGCGCATTTATTCAACTCAGCAAAAGGATAAAAGCAACTTACTATGCGTGTTCTGTTTCAGCCGTTGTTGAGTAGCGCTCGGGATCTGGCTCCGATCATTATCATCATTGCTTTCTTTCAGATCGTCATCCTCCAGCAGCCGATGCCCAATGTTCTGGATTTATTGACGGGCGTAATCTGTGTGATGTTTGGACTCGCGCTATTTCTCTACGGTCTCGAGCTGGGGTTGTTTCCAGTCGGCGAATCGATGGCTTATGCGTTTGCCAAGAAAGGCAGTACAGTATGGCTGCTGGCATTCGCGTTTGCGCTCGGATTTGGCACCACGGTAGCCGAACCAGCGTTGATTGCTGTGGCCGACGAAGCTTCCACGGTAGCCGCGCAGTCCGGTCTTATCGTTGAATCCGATACTGCGCGCGAAAAATTCGCTTTGCAGTTACGGCTGACCGTGGCTATATCGGTCGGTCTCGCGATCTTGGTCGGCGTGATCCGAATTCTTAAGGGCTGGCCGCTGCACCTCATGATCATGGTGGGCTACGGTTTGGTGGTAGCGCTGACGGCGCTGGCGCCTCGCGAGATCATAGGCATTGCTTACGATTCCGGCGGTGTTACTACTTCTACGATTACCGTACCGTTGGTTACCGCGCTCGGTATCGGACTCGCACGCAGCATCCGTGGCCGCAACCCGATGATAGACGGCTTTGGCCTTATCGCGTTTGCATCATTGTTCCCAATGTTGTTTGTCATGTTGTACGGATTGTTCTTGTCGTGAATGTGATAGTAGAAATCTGGACTGCCCTGTACGGTACTTTGCACGACGTGCTACCAATCATCGCGATCCTCGGCGGATTTCAATATTTTGTGATCCGCAAGCCTATGCCCAACTGGGGCCGCACGCTGATCGGATTGCTGTGTGTGGTGTTGGGTATGGCGCTGTTCCTGTTCGGTCTGGAGAAAGCATTGTTTCCAATAGGCAGGTTGATGGCGGCGCAATTGACCCATCCGGAAGTCACCGGAGGATTGTCCGACGCCGCGGTCGATTGGACGAGTTATCTTTGGGTATACGTTTTTGCGTTTCTAGTGGGCGTTGGTACAACCATGGCCGAACCGGCGTTAATCGCGGTGGCTATACAAGCCAATAAAAACTCGGCCGGTGCGATCGGGACATGGGGGTTACGGCTTGCGGTCGCATTGGGAGTAGCGATTGGCATATCACTGGGCACTTGGCGAATTGTCGTGGGGGCGCCGATTCACTACTTTATAATCGCCGCTTATATTGTCGTAGTCGCCCAAACCTACTTCGCTCCTAGATTAATCATACCTCTGGCTTACGATTCCGGTGGGGTCTCAACATCCACTGTAACGGTACCGCTGGTTGCGGCACTCGGGCTAGGTCTCGCCGAAGCCGTACCGGGCCGCGATCCTTTGATAGATGGTTTTGGCTTAATCGCTTTTGCGTGTTTGTTTCCGATAATCACCGTAATGGCTTATGCGCAGTTGTCGGCCTACTTCAACCGCCGACCGGTAAAAGAGACCGACGAGGCAGGACCTTAATCACCGGTAAACCACCGGTAAACCAACGTGGAGAACACACCATGCGATTCAAATTGATTGTGACGTTTGTCGAAGATCGTCACACCGAAAACGTCATGCAGGCCGCCCGTGATGCTGGTGCGACCGGCGCGACAATCCTGAATAACGCTCGTGGGGAAGGTGTGACCAAGGGCAAAACATTCCTCGGGTTGACTCTCGAGTCCCAACGCGATGTGTTGTTGTTTCTCGTCGCAGAACATCTAAGTCGTCATATTTTGGAGTGTATCGCCGACGTTGGCGAATTCGACGCTACGCCGGGAACCGGAATCGCGGTACAACTCGATGTCGAAGATGCGGTTGGCGTAGCTCACCAAATCGAAACCTTAACCCATGTTGTGGAACAGCAGATATGAATCAGAGAAAACGCATTAAAGTCCGGGATGTAATGACCCAAGACTATGAGTTAGTCGATGGGCTGACCGTAGTTCGTGACGCGTTGCGTACCATGAAAAATCGTAACTCCCGGGCGCTGATCGTGAGGAAACGCGACGACGACGACGAGTACGGCATTGTTCTTTTATCCGATATCGCTAAATACGTCCTAGCCAACAACCGATCTCCAGACCGTGTTAATACTTATGAGATCATGTCGAAGCCGGTCATTTCCGTTTCGCCGAATATGGATATACGTTATTGCGCTCGGTTGTTTGACAATTTCGGGCTTGCGGTGGCGCCGGTTCTCGAGGAGAGCGAGATAAAAGGAATAATAGGCTACGATGAGATCGTGTTGAATGGGTTGGTCGATTTGCAGGACGCCTGATGTCGGCGAGACTCGGCTTGTGTAATGGAACGATATCGCTTGCGGTGGTTCAATCCATCTAATTGAATGCCGGATTTCGGTGTCGCTGTGTCCGGCCTACGGCGCTATGGGTTTCCCACGGCGCCCGGATCCGTCCGTAGCCGGAGCGATACTACTGCGCGAGCTCAGCACTCTCCACCGTTTCTAAATCGAATGCAGCCTTGAGCAACGCCCGGGTATAGGTGTGCTCCGGGTTATTGAAAATCGACTCCGCCGACCCTTGCTCCACGACCCGGCCTTCACGTAGCACGACGAGATCGTCGCTCAATGCGCGTACGATTTTGAGGTCGTGGCTGATAAATATGTAGGCGAGCTTATGCGCCGATTGCAAGCCGCGAAGCAGCTCGATGATCTGCACCTGGATCGATCGGTCGAGCGCCGAGGTCGGTTCGTCAAGCACCAGCAACTTCGGTTTAAGAATCATCGCTCTCGCGATCGCGATGCGCTGGCGTTGCCCACCTGAAAACTCATGCGGGTAACGGTGGCGCACGTCCGGATCGAGATCGACCTCTTCGAGCGCCGCGACGACGCGTGCATCCTGTTCCGACTCAAGCTTGACGATATTATGCGCTTCAAGCCCTTCCGCAATGATCTGTCCGACCGACATCCGCGGGCTGAGGCTGCCGTACGGATCTTGAAAAACAATCTGCATTTCCTTGCGCAACGGTTTGAGGATCTTGCCTCCGAGGGCGTCGATCGCTTGACCTTTGAACCAAATTCCTCCTCTGCTGCTGATTAATCGCAGCAGCGCAAGCGCCAAAGTGGTTTTGCCGGAACCGCTTTCCCCCACCACACCGACGGTGTGGCCTTCACGAATCTGCACCGACACGTCGTCCACGGCTTTGATGTAGTCCACGGTACGGCGCAGCACCCCACGGCGTATCGGGAACCATACCCGCACCTGCTCGGCGCGCATCACCTCTGCGGCATTCGCATCGGCCGGCCGCTCATGGTCCGACGGCTCAGCCGCGAGCAATTCCTTGGTGTATTCGTGCTCCGGCGTGGTAAAGATCTGCTCGGTCGGGCCCCGCTCGAGGATCTTACCGCCCCGCATTACGCACACTCGATCGGAAACTTTGCGCACGATACCGAGGTCGTGGGTAATCAGCAGCATCGACATCTTGAGTTTGTGCTGCAATTCCTTAAGAAGTTTAAGTATCTGCGCTTGAATCGTGACATCCAACGCGGTCGTCGGCTCATCCGCAATCAGCAGGTCGGGTTCGTTGGCGAGCGCCATCGCAATCATGACCCGTTGGCGTTGCCCGCCTGAGAGTTGATGTGGATAGGAATGCAGGCGGCTTTCGGGGTCGCGAATCTGCACCAGCCGCATTAGCTCCAACGCACGCTCCCGAGATTGGGACTCAGTCAAGCCTTTATGCAATATCAACACTTCATTGATCTGCTTTTCGACTTTATGCAGCGGATTCAATGACGTCATCGGTTCCTGAAAAATCATACCGATGCGATCGCCGCGGATTCGCCGCAGTTGCTCCGGCCCGGCCCCGAGCACTTGTTCCCCGCGAAACTTGATGCTGCCGCTCGGATGATGTGCGGCGGGGTAGGGGAGCAGTTGCATGATCGATAGCGCAGTGACCGATTTGCCGGACCCGCTTTCGCCTACCAACGCGAGGGTTTCGCCTTCGTCGATACGCAGCGAGATACGATCCACTGCGATGTTGTCGCGATGGCCCGAGCGAAAACCGACCGACAAGTCCTCGACCTCGAGCAGCGTAGCGCGTTGATCTGTGTTCATTGCTATGCGCTATCCGATTGTTTTGCGTGGATCGAACGCGTCGCGTACAGCCTCGCCAATGAATATCAACAGACTCAGCATTATCGCTATGACAAAGAATCCCGAGAGCCCGAGCCACGGCGCCTGCAGATTCGCCTTGCCCTGGGCCAGCACTTCTCCGAGAGACGCAGACCCCGGTGGCAGGCCGATACCGAGGAAATCCAGCGAAGTCAGAATCGTAACGGAACCGGCGAGCGTAAACGGCAAAAAGGTCAATGTTGCCACCAACGCGTTCGGCAATACGTGGCGAAACATAATCTGCAGATTGCCGACCCCAAGTGCACGCGCCGCGCGCACATAGTCGAAATTTCGAGCCCGTAAGAACTCGGCCCGCACGACACCGACGAATCCCATCCAACTGAACAACAGTAACAACCCTAACAGCCACCAGAAATTCGGCTCGACGATGCTGGCCAGAATTATCAACAAATATAATGTCGGTAGACCCGCCCAAACTTCGATGAAGCGCTGAAATAACAGGTCGAGCCAGCCGCCAAAATACCCCTGCACCGCGCCCGCGGTGACGCCGACGACAGCGCTGATTATCGTTAGCGCGAAACCGAATAGCACCGAGATACGGAATCCGTAAATCAATCGGGCCACCACATCGCGGGCTTGGTCGTCGGTGCCGATCCAATGCTGAGAGTCAGGCGGCGCCGGCGCGGGCACCGGTAGGTCCCATGCAACCGTGCGGTGGTTGTAGCGCACCACCGGCCAAACCATCCAACCTTTAATGTTGATTAGCTCCGCCACAAAAGGATCCCGATAGTCAGCCTCCGTCTCGAACTCTCCGCCGAACGCTGTTTCGGGATATGCCTTAAACACCGGGCTATACACTCCGCCATCGAAGTAAACGAGAAACGGTTTATCGTTCGCGACAACCTCGGCCAACAAAGTAACTACGAAAATCACGAGGAAGATCCACAACGACCACCAGCCGCGCCGGTTCGCTCTAAAACTGTCAAAGCGACGGCGCGTTAACGGCGATATCCTCATTTTTGAAAATCCCGAAGTGGCAACAGCAGTGCTGGTCACATCAAACCTCGCGCGCTTCGAAGTCAATTCGCGGGTCAATTATCGTGTACATGAGATCGCCTATGAGGTTCATCAACAATCCCAGTAGTGAGAAGAAGTACAAAGTTCCGAACATCACCGGATAGTCGCGGTTAAACGCGGCCTCAAAACCCAATAGACCGAGGCCATCAAGTGAAAAAATTATTTCGATCAATAGTGACCCGGTAAACAGAATGCCCACAAACGCGCCCGGGAAACCAGCGATCACGATAAGCATCGCATTACGGAACACATGGCGATACATGACACGGCGTTCGCTCAAACCTTTGGCCCTTGCGGTAATCACATACTGTTGATGAATTTGGTCGAGAAATGAATTCTTCGTGAGCATCGTCAGGGTCGCAAAGCCACCGATGGTCATCGCGGTAATGGGCAACACGAGGTGCCAGAAATAATCCAAAATACGGTTAGGCCAACTCATCTCATTCCAGGTTTCCGATGTCAGGCCGCTCAATGGAAACCAATCGAGATAGCTGCCCCCCGCGAACACGACGAGAAGGAAAACAGCGAACAAAAAGCCCGGTATTGCCGTGCCGATAATGATTGTAACGCTGGTCCATACATCAAAACGGCTGCCGTCGCGTCTCGCTTTGGCGATACCAAGCGGGATGCAGATCATGTAAACCAATAATGTCGTCCACACGCCGAGTGAGATCGAAACCGGCATCTTGTCGATGACCAGATCCACGACTTTGCGATCGCGGAAAAAGCTGTCTCCGAAATCGAACAGCACATAGTTTTTGACCATGGAAAAAAATCGTACGTGCAACGGTTTGTCGAAACCGAACTGTTTTTCCAACTCCGCGATAAACTCCGGATCCAGTCCTTGCGCGCCTCGATACTTACCCGAACTCGACCCGGAAGCCGTGTCCGCGCGAACCGTGCTTTCACCGGTACCGCTACGGGTCACGCGTTCCGTAATATCCGCGCCTTGGCCGGTCAGTTGAGCGATAATTTGCTCCACCGGGCCGCCCGGCGCGACATGAATCACGACGAAGTTGATGACCATGATCGCGAACAGTGTCGGGATCATGAGTAACAATCGCCGAACAATATAGGCCGTCACCTGGTTACGCCCCCCGTGGCCGCATGGCGCGTCGAAATACCATATAGCCAAGTGCCAAGACGCCGATCACAGCGGCCAGCGTAACGCCGACGCCGGGGCGCGTCGCATCACTCGTATTCGCTGTCAGCGATTCGTCTTTGTCCATCGCCTGGATCAAAGCCTGCGCCTTAACGTCGTCGTACCACCAGCGGCTGGTCATAACGCCATTCTTTGTCGCCATCGCAGGCCGCGAAAACTTGTCCCAATGCAAAACGCGGTCGGCCCGAATGTGCCAGTTCGGGATCACGTAAAAGCCCGCTAGCAGCACGCGGTCGAGGGCGCGAGTGCGCGCCACGAGGCTCTCCCGGGTCGGTGCGGTAATCACCAATTCGATCAATTCGTCCACCACGGGATCCCGAATTCCCGCGAAATTGCGGCTGCTCGGGTTGTCTGCGGCAGCGCTGCTCCAGTAGTTGCGTTGTTCGTTTCCTGGAGAGTCGGACTGGCCCCAGGTGAAAATAAACATATCGAAATCGAAACTGCGCAACCGGTTTATATATTGAGTCTGATCGACAAGCCGCACACGCGCGTCGATGCCGAGACGCTGCAGATTACGCGTCATCGGCAACACAATCCGTTCGAACGCCGGACTCACCAGCAGTATCTCAAACCGCATCTGTTGACCGGTTTTCTCGTTGACGAGCTTTTGCTCCCGGACAACCCAACCTGCTTCTCGTAAAACTGCAAATGCCTTGCGCAGGTTTGCCCTGGGCCAACCGCTGCCGTCGGTGGACGGCGCACGATAGGTCTCGCTGAATACGCGTTCCGGGAGTCGGTCCCGGTAGCGATCAAGAATCTCTAACTCCTCTCCTTGCGGTAACTCTCGGGATGCCAGTTCGGAATTGGAGAAATAGCTTTCCGTGCGGGTATATTGACCGAAAAATAAATTCTTATTGGTCCATTCAAAATCGAACGCGTAGGCCAATGCTTCCCGCACCTTGATGTCGCTGAATACGTCGCGTCTTGTATTCATGACGAAAGCCTGCATGCCGGTCGGCAGCCGGTGGCGTATCAACTCCTTATTGAGCCAGCCCTTGTTCACCACCGGGACATCGTAATCCACAGCCCACGCTTTGGATTGATTCTCTTCGCGATAGTCGATGTCTCCGGATTTGAGCGCCAGCCGTATCGCTGTGTCGTCGCGATAATAATCGACGCGAATGCGGTCGAAGTTATGAAGACCGATGTTTACTGCCAAGTCCTTGCCCCAGTAATCCTCTACACGTTCTTGTATGTAATATCGACCGGCCTCGTATTCGGAGACATGATACGGCCCACTGCCAAGTGGCGGTTCCAGCGTTGTTTTTTCGAAGTCGCGTCCCTCCCAAAAGTGTTTGGGAAGAATCGATAGTTGCCCGACAATAAGCGGCAGCTCCCGGTTGCCCTTTTCGTTAAATGTGAATCTCACCCTGCGCGGCCCGAGTTTTTCCGCCCCCGCGACGCTGCCGTAATAAAAGCGATAAGCGGGCGAGCCTTTCGCCACGAGGGTTTCAAACGACCACACCACATCGTCGGTCGTGATCGGTTCCCCATCATGCCAGCGCGCCTCCGGGCGTAAATTAAAGATGACCCACGAACGGTCGGCGGGGTATTCGAGCGACTCGGCAATCAGTCCGTATTCGGTGAATGGCTCATCGGCGCTCGAAGTCAGCAATGTCTCAACCGAACCCGTGTTGGCGGCGTTGCCTTTGGGGATGAACGGGTGAAAGCTGTCGAAAGTCCCTTGCGCCGCGATTCGCAGCGTGCCGCCCTTGGGCGCATTCGGATTCACGTAGTCGAAATGGGGAAAGTCAGCCGGATACTTGGGGTCGCCGTGCATCGCGATTGCGTGGCTGATAACGACATCTTCCTCGCCCTGCGCATCGGGTGTCGTCAGCATCGCCAGCATGACCAGCGCGGTGCACAGAATACTGCAATACGAATTGTTGCCGCTTGAGGCCATGCTACTCATTCGTCGTACGGTTTTCCGATGCAGTCGAATCGTGTGCGCGCATTATGGATGAGTGCTGAGGGGAGTAAAAGCCGCCGCTTAATTGCCCGGGGAGAACGCCTGCCGCCGCGCACCGGGACCGCGAAAACAACGACAACCTACAAACGCCAACCCCAGTAATCGAGGAAACCCGCGAAATCCCGCATGTCGGAGCTGTTGCGCTTCCAGGGTCTGAAGCTCGTATAGAAGCGCGGACCGTCGTCACCGGGCCTGCCGTAATCTTTATCGACACCGGCGCGCACGTCGAGCGCCCACCAACTTACCAGTAACAACTCAAACGGCTTGAAGGTGCCGCGTACATAGCCCGCCCGCGCGCCCTCGGTATCGAAGAACGACACCGTCGTGCCGTTGTCGAGCGCTAAGTACTTGAGATCGGTGACCGGTGTGAGCGGTGCTGCTACCGCGCGAAATTCCGATCGCGCGAGCGGCAGCGTGGTAACGCCTATGTCTTTCACGCGGTGCGAGCCCGCACGCAGTGTGATCAGCGGACGTTGTTCGCCGTCGTCGGGTCGCGCGATCGTAATCACGGCGGGTAATTGCTCGCCCCATAGCTCTTGGTTGCGCTCCTCCCAATTCGCCGGTCTAGCGCTGGCTGGCAAAAATCCGGTCGGAACGAAAGCCGTATAGCACCCGCAGGTATGAACTGTCGTGTACAGCACCGGTTCTTGTTTTTCGTTTACGGTCACTACCACCAACAATCCGACATTGCGCCCAGCGCTGATGTGGAACGGTCGGAAACGCACCGGCACGCTCTCAAAGTGCACCCGATATATAAAGTTCGTGTAACTCGTGCCGTTGCTGCTCTCGAATTCGCGACGCTCGGTAAAGATAGCGGGCCGTAGCGGATCGACGTAGACGCTGACCTCTCCCCTTTCGTCGTAGCGTGCTGCAGGTCGTCCGATTCGGTTATAAGCATGCGCGTCGTTTTCGTGCACAAACAACGGCGCGAAGCGGCCAAACATCCCGTCCTCGGTGGGTATATAAACCGTACCGGGTGGGGTGGCAGTGGGCAATCCCGCGCAGCCATTCAGCGCGGCCAGCACTATCAGCAACGTCGTCATACGGACAACATTGAGAGGTAGCGCTTGGAAACGGGCTATACACATAGAGAAATCCTCGTCCGAATAGAGTGTCAGAGCTGGCTAAATGGTTCAGCGTACTGGACCGCGGTGCTCAGTTTCCGGTACAACCGTGCGATGTCTCCCGGTACGCCTTTTACTGCATCGGTACTGGCTTGGTATAGCCGACACGCCCGCAAAGACCTGCCCTGGCACCGCTCGCGCGATCCGTATCGGGTCTGGGTGTCCGAGATCATGTTACAGCAAACCCAAGTCGCGACCGTCATCCCGTATTTTCTGCGTTTCGTCTCGGCGTTTCCAGATATTCAAGCACTGGCGCGCGCCGGGCAAGACTCGGTGTTACACCACTGGACGGGACTTGGTTATTACTCCCGGGCGCGTCATTTGCACCGCGCCGCCCAACAGGTGTGTGAACGCAATAATGGGCGCCTGCCCGACGATCTCGAGGGGTTGTGTGCATTACCTGGAATCGGCCGCTCCACCGCCGCGGCGATACTCGCATTCGCATACGATCAGCGCGAGCCGATCCTGGACGGCAATGTGAAGCGTGTGCTCGCGCGCTATCACCGCATCGACGGCCATCTGGGGACGCGTGCCACCGAAGCGCAACTCTGGGAATGGGCGGACCGCCATACTCCGGCCGAACGCATCGCCGACTACACGCAAGCCATCATGGATTTGGGTGCGACGGTCTGTAAGCGCACACCGCAATGCATCGAATGTCCGGTCGCGGCCTCGTGTGCCGCGCACCGTGACGGGGTGACGGCCGACTATCCCGTACCCCGGCCGCGGAGGACAAAGCCCGAGAAATCGGTCGCGATGTTAATGATCCAGGACACGACGGACCGCGTTTTGCTCGAGAAACGCCCGGACCGCGGTATCTGGGGCGGACTCTGGAGCCTGCCCGAGTGCGCGGTCGATGCCGACATCGCAACATGGTGCGAACATCGCCTGGCGCTCGTTGTTGACGTCGAGCCGCCGTGGCCGCCGCTCCGGCACAGCTTCAGCCATTACCATCTCGACATCACACCGGTGCCCGCGCGCAAACGGGGTGAACTGCCGGCGCTTATGGAGTCTCCCGAACGGGTTTGGTATAACCCCGACTCCCCGGGCGGCCGCGGTCTGGCCGCGCCCGTAAAACGCCTGATCGAAACACTGAGGACCGCTTCATGACTCGCCAGGTACATTGCGCCAAACTTGGTATCGACGCCGAGGGCCTCGATTTCCCGCCATTGCCCGGCGAGCGCGGTCAGCGCATCTTCGATAGCGTCTCGAAACAGGCCTGGAGCGAATGGCTCGCCCATCAGACGATGCTCATCAACGAGAAACATCTGAGCGTCCGGGATCCCGAACACAAAGCCTACCTGACCGAGCAGATGGAAAAATACTTGTTCGGCGGTGATGTTGACCAGCCCGAGGGTTACGTGCCGAAGTCCGATAGCAACTGAGGGCACGGGGTCGGTTCGGCTTGACTCGCGCTGGCGCTCTGATTTCTAATGCCGCGCTCCCGTCTCACATATGGCCAGGTAGCTCAGTCGGTAGAGCAGGGGACTGAAAATCCCCGTGTCGGCAGTTCGATTCTGTCCCTGGCCACCAAAAAACAATAACTTACGACGCTTTCGCTTGTTCGTCTTTCCAATATTCGGGCTTCTTTCCAAAAAAACTATCTCAGCGGCCGTACTTTCTCCGCCTTACGACGGTAATGTTGCTGCGTCGTCTTTCGATCTAAGTGTGCGAGCAAACGCGTAGCGTGTTCGATGTCAGTATCACTTGCTGACTTGGCGCGCAAGTCGTGATCAGTAAAGCGCTCCCTGATAACCCCTTGTTCAATAGCGGCCTTCATCTTTCTCTGCCAAATGGAGCTGAACCCTGTCACCGTGTACGGACGCCCTTCACGTGTACAAAAGAGGTACAAACCAGTAACTTTTCTCGGTC
This sequence comes from Gammaproteobacteria bacterium, assembly GCA_029862885.1. Taxonomy (GTDB): domain Bacteria; phylum Pseudomonadota; class Gammaproteobacteria; order Arenicellales; family JAOTWM01; genus JAOTWM01. Next base: position 4,336 of record JAOTWM010000002.1, on the reverse strand, counting down.
GAGGTAAAGACCGAATAGTATGAACAGACTTCCTTAGCGCGTCCGTCCATTCGATGATGATATCTTTCTTCGTTTTCGATATATGGACGTGAATACCGTCGTCTTTGAGGTGTTCCGACTTGATCGACAATATATCGCCTTTTCTAAGATCCGTTAGTAGTTTGAAGTCCAAATAGGCGGCGATCAATGGACCGGTGTGTCTAATATGACGGCCGGGTGTAAGAGATGTCGCCAGTACGAATTCTCGAAATGCTTGGAATTCCCAATCCTCAACGTATCGTTCTCGCGGTTTTTCATGGAATCGTTCGATGCCTGTGCACGGATTTACCGTTACCATGCCCCATCGAATCGCCTTCCTGAACGGCTCGGGTCCGGCCCTTAATCCCAAATGGAAAGATCCGGTTGGCTTACGCCAGAGGACGCCCTACAATCAGCATGACGTCTTACTCGATTTGCCCCAGAGGAGCCACGAACGAGCGGCGTGATGGAAATCTGTCGATCCGACTTTCGCCAGATGGTGGCTATTTTATTTCCGCTGCGTATTCCCTGATAAGCCCTAAATCGTCACTTAGTCGGCACTTTCGTTTTTGCTCTCCAGAGCCGCGCCAGACTTACGTTTCCCAGCGCGTTACTACCCGCTGGCGCGGTGTAGTGACGCGCTTACCACACGCCCAGGATCCAACCCTCAAGTCGACATTGACGACGCTCTGCCAATGTCAGCGGCGGCTTAAAGTATCTTGCCAGAGCCCCACTCGAATCCATCGACTTCATCCACGCAGCAATACACCACGCATCATGTTCATCAAGTGTTCTATCCTCGCGAGGATATCGCCGGCGGAAGATCGACGGATATACCTCCGCTATCACTGACTTATCCGTGTGTATCTCGAATCCATCGAACGGCCAAAAGTGGAGTTTGTCCCGAAGACGCGGATCCTCGCGTAGATAGAGAAGCCACGGAATCCCTGCGTGGGTCGACTTACCAACGGTGCCCTGACCATCCAGTTGGAAGACGCTTTTTGTAGACGATGTCCACTTTTCACATAGACGAAACTCGCTCGAATCCCCGATTCTTTGATTGTCCTCGATTAGGAAATCCACATAGGTGTGGTCATCCGCTGTCGGCCAGTGCGTTAGAAAATCTCCCAGGAACTGGTCCCAGTTCTCCAGCCCATAACGCTGCATGTAAGTGACGGGAAACGAGAATCCGTGATCGATCCCGATGATTCCTCGTTCATCGTCAGCCAGCTTCTCCGCGCACCACTGCGCGATCTCCTTTCGGGTCCAGTTCTTAGCACCTAGGGTCGGTGTCGTAACGATTGCGGGTTCCAAGTTACGATTCGCCATGCAAAGCTTCAAGCCCTTGAGTCGACTCGTCGGTGTTTCGGCGCCCGAATAGTCAATGCCTATGTAGTAATCAAACAATACCATTTCCGATCAACACATGGGAGCACGAGGCAACCTGCGGGTAAAAGCAGAAGCGGTGAGTTGCAGATACCGACTTGAGTCTACTTCCGCGGTGAAACTGGGTGGATTTTGACCTTCTCGCGCCATAAGGGAGAATTATCAAGTATTTTCCACATTGCTTGAGTGGCTTTCTACATTCTTCGTGATCGATTACTCGGTCCGGACCAGCGTTAAAGGAATGCGGACAGCTCGGGACCCTCAGCGTGATTGTCCACTATTGACTTATGTCCACGTTACGTGGACAATCGCTTTTTATGGACAACCGTACCGAACACAACCTATTGGAGAACGCTCTGGCCCGTGTGCGACGGCTCGGTATCGAGATCGAAATTGCGCAGCTCGAGCCCGTACTAGACGGCCGGCACATCGATGCACTCGTCCGCATCGGCCAAGGGCGCCAGGCGCGCACCTATGTTGCCGAGGTAAAAAAAGGGCTTCGGCCGGCGACGCTGGGGGCGACCCTCCATCAACTTGAGGGAACTGGAAAACCTCCACTACTGATCGCCGACTACGTGACACCCCCCCTCGCCGAGGCATTAAGAGAGCGCGGCGTGGCCTTTCTAGACACAGCTGGTAATGCTTTCGTGAACCAGCCACCATTGTTCTTATGGGTAAAGGGGGAAAGGCCCCGTGAAAAACCCACTGCAAAGGAAGGCACGGGACGTGCATTTCAGGCAAGCGGTTTAAAGGTCTTGTTTGCATTGCTATGCCATCCCGACTGGGTCGGCCAGCCCTACCGAGAAATCGCGACGCTTGCAGGCGTCGCACACGGCACCGTCGGCTGGGTCATGGCCGAACTACCAAGGCTCGGGTATGTCGCCGACGTCGCGGGTAGGCGTCGCCTACTACAGCCAGAATTGCTGTTAAAGCAATGGGCCGAGGCATACGCACGGACTTTGCGACCAAAACTGGCTATTGGTCGGTATCGTACCGACAAGCAACAGTGGTGGACGAAGCTCCAGCCTCACAAGTATCAAGTACTCTTGGGCGGGGAGCCGGCAGCCGAACGAGTGACTAAATATTTGCGACCAGAGACTGTCACATTGTACGGCGAGAAAGCTGAGCCACGATTATTGCTCGACTACAAACTGCGGCAGGATCCAGGGGGACCTGTCGAAATACTCAAACGATTTTGGAAATTCGAGATCGATGACAAAAATATCGCTCCGTTGCCCTTAATCTACGCAGATCTCCTTTTTATTGGCGACGCACGGTGTTTAGAGACCGCAGAATTAATCTACCAAAAGATTGCGGATGGATTTGTCCAATAAAAAAGAGTTGACCTGGCTGGGAGAATTGATCACCGACTTCCGGAGAGCAGCCCCCGCTCATGAACCATTCGTAGTAGGGGCCATGGCCAGAGACTTATTACTTCACTATGGCTTTGGGGTACCTGTATCGCGCGCTACCGAAGATGTCGACTTCGCGTTCGCAGTGGCTAACTGGGGTGAGTTCAATTCAGTCCGTGATGCTTTACTCGCATCTGACGATTTCAGTCCGGGTCAACCTGCAAGTCACCGGCTAATTCATAGCGATGGCATGCCCGTCGACCTCATACCGTTTGATGGTGTTGAGCGTGCAGATGGAAGCATCATGTGGCCTGACGACAGCGTAATGAGCGTCTTGGGCTACCACGAGGCGCGAGCATCTGCGGTAGAACTGCTCCTTCCGCAAGAGAAAACACTGGCAACTGTCTCGATACCCATGCTCGCCTTATTAAAGGTGCTTGCTTGGGCAGACCGCCACACAAGAAGTCCTGGAAAGGATGCCGCTGATCTTTTTCTCATTCTAAGAAGCTATCTCAATGGCGAAAACACGAAACGACTCTACACTGACGCCGCGCATTTATTGAACTCAGATGACTTCGACTATGAGTCGGCCGGGGCTTGGCTTACGGGTCACGATGCTAGGAGTTGTATCTCGAATCACAGCGAACAACCAGACCGGGTTGTTAAAGTCGTGGAAAGCATACTCGAAGGCGAAATCAACCCGGATGGTGGTCTAAAACTTATTGGCGAGACAGGAACTCTGGTTGATCGTAGTCTCAAGCTACTTGCAAGTTTTTATGAAGGTTTTCACTCGAACTTGAATTGAACATCGCGATAATCGGCTCGCATTAAGTCTCAACCAGCGACCATTAAAAAACGATCGAAATCATGTAACTAGCCGAAGCCAACACCTGACGAGTTGATTGCGTACCTGGCACAAGTCGGAGTAAGACCAAATAAGAGAGGACAACACGCAAAACGATGACGCAGTTTGACAATATCGAATCCATTGAAAAGCGCCTGTGGAGCAGCGCAGACACCCTGCGTTCGAACAGCAACTACGCGAGTAACGAATATCTTCTGCCGGTGATGGGATTCATTTTCCTGCGGCATGCTTACAGCCGCTATCTTGCCGTAAAGCCGGAAATCGAAGCCGCCCTGCGATACCCGAAGAACCGGGGCACGTAGTTATTGAAGGTTGTGCCCGCCGCCTTGGGGATATGCATAAAAAACACTTTCTTGCCGCCGGTTTCGACAAGCTGTTGTATTCGTTCCGCCGGCAGCGTGATAAACGGATTGGCCCCGCCGTTCCCGCGGATGGAGACTGGCTGTTTATTGTCGATGGCAATACGGGCAGGAAACGGAAACTCGAACCCGCACATTCCACTCGGGTGAAGATCCGGCTGGTACAGGTCCTCCCGGTATCGATCCGCCGTCGTGGTGCCCAGCAGCCGGTCTCCGAGGAGAAATGACAGGGATACCGGGCGGCGCCTGAACACGCGATGAAAACACCACCCCGAACAGTAGTCCTGGTTGAGTACATCGATATGATGGAGAAAGAGCTTCAACAGAATCCAGTGAGCGAACGCAGCGCGCCGAAA
>JAOTWM010000617.1 GCA_029862885.1 Gammaproteobacteria bacterium | reverse complement strand
CGACGGCGTTGCCGTACTTGGTTTGGCAAGCGAAGTCCATAAGATGACGTCCATAGAGCGGCGCACCTTGCTGGAGTGGACGGCGGAGGATCTGGAGGGACGCTTACCCTTGGCTGTGACTGTGGCTGAACCTAGCGTCGCGAGCCAGGTAGAATTCGTGCAGGCGGCAGCACAGCTGGGTGCGAGTTGGGTGATTCTGCAACCTTCACCGGCGCATGATGTGCCGGAAATTGAAGCGCTAAGATTTGTGGGCTCCGTTGCCGAACATAGTCCCTTGCCGGTTGGGGTCCAGGTGGCGCCGGGCTATCTCGGGACCGGCTTTTCAAAGGAAGGGCTGCGTACCTTGCAGAAGAACCATTCCAATATTCAACTGTTAAAAGTCGAGGAGAATGCGCTGGCATTGAGTGAGCTGATTGACAGCCTTGGAGGCACTTGGGACGTGTTCAACGGGCGTGCGGGCCTGCAACTGCCGGATGTCTTACGCGCGGGGTGTGCCGGGGTGATTCCAGGGGCGGAGTGTGCGGACGTTCAGGCGCGCGTCTATCGTGCGTATCGGAGTATTTCCAAAAGTGAAGATGCAGACGCGGCGTACCAAACAATCGCGTCGCTGATATCCTTCATAGAACATTCGATCGATGCTTTCTTGGTTCATGGTAAGCCACTGCTCGCGAGCCGTCTGAATATAGGCGAGGGCTACGGCCGGGTCCGCGCTCCGAGTTCGATTCTCACTGACTTTGGTCGCAAGACGGTTACCCGTCACGCGTCGGCGCTTGGCCCGCTGTGACGTCCTGAAAATGTAGACCATTCGAAGAAGGGGACATGTGATGACCAAAAACTTGGGCTACGTGACGGTGGGCCTGAGGAACAGAGGGGTAAGCACCAGGCTTCGATTACGCTGGGATCGTTCGCCACGAACCTGTTCAGAGGTGACAAAGATTCTGCCAATAGAAGGGCAGATCTGGCACGCGAAATATGCAAACAACGAAGTGTATACGTTAGTGCCGATGTTCGGAGAAGATCCTCGGGGCGAGTGGCGCTGCCTGTATCCTGGTCCAGGTGATTTAATGTATCTGCCGATAGAATCCGGTTTTTTCCTGCCTCCAGGCGCACCCGACATGGACGTGACTCGGGGACTGGTCGATTTCGCGTACTTCTATGAGCGCGGGAACAACCTGGCCGGCCCGTCGGGAACCGCGCTGGGAAACATATTCGCCACAGGTACAGATTTCGATGAGCTCGAGCGAATGGCAGCCGCATGTTCCGATGTCTGGTTCAGCGGGGCAGTTGATGAAACGTTGTACATCGAGGCTGCGTGATCAGTTCGTGAGTGAGCTCTGAATTGAGAATTGACAATGGTCGTTGACGCCCACGTAAATATCTGGAATGAGGAAGACGTACTGCCGCTATTCTATGACCAGCTCAGGCGGGTGCGCCCCGGTGAAATGTCCCACAGGGCCGACGCTGATGCAATTCACGCCGCGATGTCAAACGTTGACCGGGCAGTTGTTTTTCCAATTTCTTACGCAGACACGATTGGAATCGAGAGTAGCGATGAGACCTCTGCCGCGGCGGTTGCGATGTATCCGGATAAGCTGATTGGATTTTGTTACGTAGATCCTCGCCGTTCGGATTATATGGAACGGCTCCGTTATGCGGTTGAAGAACTGGGCCTGGTGGGCGTGAAATACGGACCGATATATAACGGTGTGCATCTTCACGATCCAAGAATGGATCCGGTTTACGAGTATTGTCAGAGAAACGATCTTCCTCTGACGATGCATATGGGCACGACCTATACGCAACATTCTCCGATCGACCTTGGCCGCCCTATTCACGCGGATGAGGTGGCCGAGCGCTATCCAGATCTAAAAATGATTCTCGCTCATATGGGGCATCCGTGGTACGAAGATTGTATTGCCGTCGTGCGCAAAAGGCCAAATGTTTACTGCGAGGTAGCTGCTATTTACTATCGCCCCTGGCAGTTCTATAACGTTCTGGTAACTGCCGAGGAATATCGAATGGCAGATAAAATATTCTTTGGTACAGATTTTCCATTTGCCGGAGTCGAGGAATCGATAGAAGGTATACGCGCAGTGAATAAGATCGCAGAAGGAACGTCACTGCCGCGGGTCTCTGATGAGACGATTGAAGGCATTATCAATTCCAACCCGTTCTTGCACTGGTGGCATGATTCGGATCCTCTACGAACCCGAGAGTGACAATTGAAACGCCCGATGTTCGGCATAAAAAGGGCGTTGTTGCACAATGCTACCGGTGGCTCCCTCCTAAGATGTGCGTCGCGAATTGCCCATCAGGCCGCGATCGGGAGGTGGACGAGTCCCCGGCAGTGTGATTGCCAAGTGAAATGGGAGATGTTGGCGCGTCGGATATTGGATTCCCCGCCGGCCTCCATCGGAGTGTTGCCATTGAGTGAGGCATGAACGCGGACGCTATTGTAGTAGCTTTGGAAAGCAGCGAGCTTCCGATCGAGGTCAAGGCTGTTCCAGAACAAAACGTGATCGAGGAACTCACGCCGAACGGTCGCAATGAGCCGTTCGACGAAGGGATGCGACATGACCTTTCCCCCATTAACTAGAGCATTTGGTGCAAGAGTCCGGGGTTGATTTCATGCCGCTTCAGAACCTCAGCCGGTGTTCGTTGACCCAAGGACCGGTGCGGCCTCACGTGATTGTAATCCTCCCGCCAGATCTCGATCTTCGCTCTCGCGTCCACCAGATCGTCAAACCAATGCTGCCGCAGACACTCATATCGGAA
>JAOTWM010000616.1 GCA_029862885.1 Gammaproteobacteria bacterium | reverse complement strand
CAGTTTTTGCCGCAGTGACAACCATTCCGTCGATCCCCACTTATACGAATTTGCTCTAAGTGTATCGAATTCTTCTTTGATGAGTTGTTCGACAAACTCAGAGCTGTTTCTAATGATAAATCCCATCTCATTATTGAGAAGTCTTGATCGATGATCGACGTTAGTGGTTCCTACAAAGGCGATATCATCGACAATCGCTAGTTTTACATGTAACTTTCCGTAGGACTGTGTGCCGCCAAACTCCACGGCGTCCAGACGACCCGTTTGCCACACTATCAACTGCTCATTTTCGGCGAGTCGCTTCCATGCCTCATCTGAAACCCGGTCCCGCAATAGGATCTTCCTGGGAAAACTGCGCCAGGTATTTAGTTCCTCCGGATCCAACAACAATTCCGGTGCCATCTCCATATCGATCATGACCTGAGCCGGAATGTTGTCCGTCGTCAAAACAGAGTTCGTTATTATCTCCAGTATGCGTTTCTTACCCTCTTTTGTATTTTGCGCTAACCACCGTTTAAGTATTTCGCCCTCGTCATATATCGTGGCGGTTCCGTCATCGGCAACCTGCTTATACTTTGCGAGGAAAAGATAAGGAGAAACGGCTTTGATATACCTGTCGGATTCTCTGATTATCTTTCGGATATTTCCCAAAATCGAATTCGGGTTCGCTGCCTCGTTTTGTAAAGCCCGCAGAACCGCGCCCCTGTCTGTGAGGTTCCCCAGTTCGTGTACAAGTTGTGCGTCCGCTTGGAAAAAACCTTCGCCAAAAAAACGTGGCATATCTTCGATGGCTAGCGCCAACTGTTCATTGCCAAGCAGTTTCACTTCTTTTCGCGTTATCTTTCTGACCTTGCGCGTGTAAGTCCCAATTAGCTGACGAGCAGGATTTCGAAAAAGCTTCTTGTTACTGTTATGGTTGAATATCTTGTCAAAATAAGAGGCGAGGATCTTCCCGATCTGGTGCTGTGCTGGCAACGACGCGTCGCCTGATTTTATAAGTACCTCCAAATCCTTGTAAGCGTTGGGGTCGGTTCGCCCATTCTTATCGATTTCATAGTAATCAACAGAAATATTTCTACCGCCTATCATTGCAATAGCTCTGTCCGAGAATTGGCCATCGATGAGCAGGATCTTGTCGTGGGACCGTCTGTTTAGCCACTTTGTCATCAGGTCGGTATCCTTCCTTGAAAATAGACTCTTGATGATGCGGAAAATGCTTCGGATGCGCGCTTCTGGGTGAATCAGCGCATTGAACACCACGACTTGCATGCCGGCTCGCTGCGCAGAGATCGTTTGACCATCCGTCCCGTACATATAGCCGGCTTCGTCAGCACAGGAATACAGCGATTTCAAAGCGGTGTGGGTAGGATGGATAGAACCCAGAGAATCAACGATAAGACGAACGTCTACACCTCTCTTTATCGCGGCGCAAAGTCTAGAAAGAATGGAATGCGCAACGATATCGCGCTTAAAAATATAATAAGCGATATCAACGGTGTATTTTGCTTGGTCGATTAACCACAATTTGGCAGCCAGTGACTTGATCCCTTCGCCTTGCGCGGAACCGATTTTTTTCACTTTAACGGGCACCGAGACAATGCGTTCGTCGTAATTGATTTGTGTGGAGTCAATCGCTTGTGGTGAATTCCATTGTCGCCGCTTTATGAGTTCTGCCACTTCGCTATACCCTGGAGTAGCGCCCTGGGTGCGACCGTGTTCAAGCGACAGACTGCTAACGCAGCCATACAGCGTGACCATAGTCCCCAGACTTAAGGCAATACCCGCAATACATCTTGAGTTTGATCGCATGGCGTTTTGCTGACAGATGGCTAACACCACTGTCGGCCATCACATTAAGTCCAATCTCCTATTGTTTAGCGGATGCGTGGCAGAACATCCTGACCGGCGTCAGCATGATCGGAATGTTGAATAATTACCCGAGCGACTGGTTAAAAGCGCTGCGCTGCCGGTTAACGACGTTCTTCCCTGGTTACCGAATCCATCAGTCGGGATTGCGGTAAAGCCTAGTAACCGGTTTCTATCGCTAGCGCAATTCGGGAGCATTAGCAATTGTTTCGGCCAACTCCTCCAGCACGGACTTTGTTGCATCGTTGATCGACTTGCGCGCAACACGGGTCACGCCGCCACAAAAACCACCAGAACCGCCCTCGGCCTTCGACTCTGACCCCTAGAACAAACCGGTGAAACGGACCATGACCGGTATCAACTTTCATGCGGCAATAGTCTCCTCGTCTGACCCCTGTCAACGCATAACCGAGCTCATTTCAATAGCCTAAAGCCAAATTCGCTACCGGACATCGGTATCCAGGAGGCGTTACATGGCAGTCAGGGCGCTTCATCTCATCTTCTGGGTTTTCGTTTTTCTTGCCCTTCTTCTGATTACGGCTTGTGCGGGCACGCACTCAAAGCCAACAGAAACGCCATCCCAACCGCCGCCAGCTTCGCTCTTGCCAGCCGCGGAACAGGGCAACATGAATGCTCAGTATGAGCTGGGTGCCTATTACTATCGTGAGGCCAATCAGGGCATTGATACCGCGGTCGAACTCACGGATGCGGCGATGGGGCTGTTCAAACCCGAGGTGCCAAAAGAAGAGCCGCCGGGATTGCATACTTGGGCGACGATTCACTATCGTTATCCGAGTGCACGACTTGTACTCGCATTACGATGCCGGGTGATCGATACGGAAGACAGCGCCGTTCTGTCTGAGAGTAAGCTGCAATCTGTTACTGGTTACAGGCGTTTAACATGGTGGGCTGAAGAT
>JAOTWM010000121.1 GCA_029862885.1 Gammaproteobacteria bacterium | reverse complement strand
CTCGTGCTGCTATCACCACGAGCCTCAGGCAGGAATGTATCCCCTAGCCAGGCCGCGGATTGATGGCGCGAATCGACGCCGGCTACAATTGAGCCGCCTCCTGACAGATCGAAGGTATGAGAAAAGCCTGCTGTCACAGTCCAGGTCGGCGTGTGTAGTAGCTGCCGCCCGCTGCAATCGACCGTGTACTCGCCTGCGGCCAAAGTATAGTCGCAACCTGTTGCGGGAGGTATGATCCCCGGCGGCCCAAAAAATACGGAGATATCAGGCGCAGACCACGTAAATTCGTCGTACTCCGATTTCATATAATTTACGTCGAATTTTAACAAGGTGTTCTCTGCAACCAGCATTCGGACGGCTGCGTCTACGCCCGCGATCGTCGACTTGCCAACGTTCTCAGTTGGGAAGGCGATCGTCGGATCGCCACTATCGGCGGTCACATACCCAATGTGCGCCAGCTGCTGGTCGCGATAGTCAACAAAAAATGCTTCAGCATTCAGCTCCAGACGTCCGGCCAAAAACCGGTTCTTTGTGCCGACAACGAAGGATGTGACTTCCTCAGGATCAAATGTCGCATCCCCTGCCTGATAGAAGAATCCGCCCGCCTTGAATCCGGTTCCAATGTTGGCGTAGACAAGCGAATTTGACCCTGCATCCCATTCAAAGCCGACTTTGCCAGTTGTAGCGTCAAACGTCTTTGCTTGGTCGACTGTGGTAACGGTGGTTGAAGGACCAATTACAAGCGGATTCAGGCCTGGTCCACTTGTAAAGACGGCGGGCGCTGACACATTCTGAGTGCCGTCGAAATTCTTCTCTTCCCAAGTGTAGCGCAGCCCGGCGATAACTCTGAATTCATCCGTTACGGAAAATGACGCCTGACCAAATGCGGCGGCCGTTTCAGTCGAGAGATCGGATATAAGGGTCACTACTCCGGAGAACTGTGTGTCAGCAGGAAGCTGGAAGTCGGAGCTTTCTTTTAGGTAGTAGGCGCCGGCTACGTATTGAATGCGGCTATCGGTGTTTGATGCAAAACGCAGCTCAAAAGATGTTTGGTGTTGATCTCCCTCGTCGATCACCCATGACCCATTGGAGGTATTTAATTGATCCCACGAAGTCTCTCGGTACGACGGAATAACGGTAAGGGTGCCCGTCTCGGTCTCCAAATTGAATTCCGCTGTAAGCCCGAAAAGCTCAACGTCCTTATGGTTCAAGTAATGCGGGAGCGGCGTTATGGCACCAGGAAAGATGTTTGTGTTCGCGTCCGCGTCGTTAAAGATTGCGTCAACTTCTGGATTGTTTAGGCCGGAACGAAGCGGGATTGTGTCACTCGGTAGCAAGATTGCACCACCGATCGAACGACCTTCTAAGCTGGTGTAGTCGGCAATAACATTGATTGAAAGTTTTTCACTGGGTTCGGCGCCCAACGATACTCGGAGCGCGCTGGTATCGGCATCGCTGGTTCCATCGTCAAAGTAGCCATCGCGATCATCCGTTTGAAAAGCGACGCGCAGTGCAGTGCCGTCACTGACTGGCATGTTGACCACTCCAGTAAACGATTGCTTGTCGTAGTTTCCCACTTGAGCTTCTAGATATCCGCCAAACTCGCCCAGTTCAGGGCGTCGACTTATGACATTTATCGCGCCACCAGTTGCGTTCCTTCCGTACAAGGTACCTTGAGGCCCCTTTAGCACCTCAACGCGTTCGATATCGAAGAATTGACCATCGACCCCGTTCGGGCGCGCCATATACGTACCATTTAGGTTGAACGCCACTGCAGACTCTGAAAACGCGTTGAGCGCGAATGCTCCAATGCCTCGCAAATAGAACACCGTGTAGCCACCCATGTCGGAGGCTTGTAACCCAGGCACCAACGCAGTCAGTCCAGATGCTGTGGTCACCGACGCATTTGCGAGTTCCTCGGGGGTAGACACGTCTATCGAAACGGCCGCGCTTTGTACATCTTCCTGACGACGCTGAGCCGTAACGACAACGTTTTCCAGAACATTTGCTTGCGAACGAGGCGTGGCATTGTTGAACTGACTCGCGTCTTCGTTCCCCTCAGCAGCATCGGCTGGCGACCACGCAGTGCCCAGCAGAATAATCGTTGCTAGAGCCATCCATGCGGATAGATGCCCTCTTTGGCGTTTTGTCCTTGTCGTTTGACATCCATCATCTGCAAACGCACCTCGAAACTCTAATTTCTTCATATTTTTCAGATGACTCATATTCCCCTCGCCCGTCTAGTGTTTGCAAAGGCCGATCGAACGCTACTCCGACGTTAGCGATTCTCTAAACTCTGCCCGTCTAAGAATCTACGTTTTATATTTTTTTGTAAATTACGTATGTTTTTCGAAAAAGTCAATTGATTTCGATTTCACATATATATTTGGCATTATTGCTGGTACGATGAATTGCTGGTTTGAATCTCGGTATTCTCCGGGCAACCCGGGCTTTTTTCTGGGCTTCAGCACCGTTTGTTTCCATTTCGAGTATGTCAGTGATACTATATTCATGATCAAAATCTCGAAATTGTTGACAAATACCGATTTTGCGAATCATTAACGGAAAATTGCGATGAAACGGGCTGTATCAGAAACCAAACACGCGCAAAAAGGCGAGAACGCACCGCGCACACTATCCGAAGCTGCTTACCAGTGCCTTCGGCGCGACGTATTGTGGGGTGAATTAGAGCCGGGTATGGCTTTGCGTTCTGACTCCCTGCGCAAGCGTTACGATATCGGCTCAAGCCCTCTTCGCGAAGCGCTAACACGGCTTGCGTGCGAAGGACTCGTGCATTCCTCCGAGCAGCGCGGATTCCGAGTCGCTCCGCTGGAGAAGGATCATGTGCGTGATGTCCTGAATGCACGGATATTGATCGAATCCGAGGCGGTTCGCCGATCAATCGAGTACGGCGATGTTGATTGGGAGACCGGAATCCTCTCCAGCAATCACCAACTCTCAAAAATGTTGAACAAGCCGGGCTACGAACCTGAAAGCACCGCATGGTGCGAAATACACCGCGGTTTTCATTTTGCGCTGATGGACGCATGCGGTTCCGAGTGGCTGCTGAAAATGGCCAGCATGCTGTACGACCAAGCCGAACGGCATAGACTGGTAGCCGAGAATCGCCGTGTGGCGAGAGAAGCGGCCGGCGTAACAACGGCGCGGGCGAGTAGCCGCCTACGGGAGCACAAGAACCTGACTGACGCGGCCTTGGCCAGAGATTCAGAAAAAACCATTAAGATGCTAACGCGTCACCACGTGCAGACGGCTGAATATGTCTTGGTCTGCTTGGATGCCGACTCGGATTCGGTTGACTCCTCGGAAACTTCCGCAGCAACGAATAAATCCGCCGCCAAACGGCAACCGAAAAGTAACGCGAAACAAAAGGCGAGAAAGGCCTTCGGGTAAATTTCGCAAGCGTCACGCTCCGGCACTGGCGCGGGACGAGACACTCTCATACCAGCGTATTGATTCTTTGAGTTCCTTGCGCAGATCTAGGTCTAACGACTTTCCGAGGCCGACAGCGCAAAGCGCCGTTATGTCTGCAATGGTAAATTTATCGCCGGCCACAAATTCATGCGCTGCCAGCCGCACTTCCAGGCGCTCCTGGAATATTCGATACTGCTGACGTCCACGATCGGCCAGTTCCGGGATAGCCGGGAAGTGTGCGGGATATCCGGCCACCCCTCGTTGGGAGAATCCAGGAAACCTGTTTCGGAATGCGTCGACAAGGGGTAACAACCCGTCAAACTCTACATGCCGTTGAGCCGACTCAATTTGCGCGATCTCTTGATCGGACTTTCCAAGGAGGTTGGGTTCTGTCGATAGCGACTCCAAGTAACGGCAAATCGCGACAGACTCATCTAGAAAAGTGCCATTGTCCAATTCAAGGGTCGGTACCAACCCACGTGGATTAATCGCCTGATATGGAGCCGCCAAATTCTCGCCCGCGACAACATTGACCTCAATCATCTCAATCGCAATGCCCTTCTCGGCAGCGAAAATCCTGACCCTCCTCGTATTCGGGGAGGGTTGAAAACTATATAGCTTGATGGCTCCCACCTCTCGAGGCGTTGCGGAGCATTTCGTTCCGTGCATGATCAATCACTGTGGCAAGCGTACTTAGATATCCAGCCTCAAGCTTCTCACCAAAGGCTCGCTCTTCCTCCTCACTACTACCTGCAAACGACAGCTCATACGCGAATCGCAGCATCAGACCATCATCGCTTTCCTCGACGATGTTTTCTAGAAAGCCGTCAGCCGGACCAGACAGCCTTTCAAATACGATTCGCTCTTTTGGAAACAAGACAATGTTTTCGCGTGCCGCCTGGCCGAAAACCGTTGCCTCTCTGACGAAGCCTGTTTTCGTATGTTCAATTATCCTGCAAGCTGTAATGGCTTTGACGAAAGGAACGGCGTGCGTTGCTTTAGAAATCAACGACGGCCATATCATTTCCCTAGTCAAAACCTCGTCTTCCGGAGTGCCCGGTGGATTAATTTGCAGGGCTCGAGTTCCCTTAATCATCGTTGTTACCTCCAAACGTTCGCACACTTCATTCTGTCTTGCCCTTCATCGGTTCTCTCCAACATCCCCGCACCAGGGTCAATCACTCGATTCTCGTTTTGACCGGTCCGACATGGGTATACGGACGCGGTCAGCCCACCTGTTCGTCTACAACTGAGTTGCTCAAGACTCCGACAGTGGACACTCTTATTTCGACTTTGTCTCCAGGCAAAAGGTAGCGTGGCGGATTGAGCTTCCCTCCCGCGCCAACCGGGGTGCCGGTCGCTATAACATCTCCCGGGGATAGAGGGGTAAATGTCGATATGTAGGCGATTAGCTCCGCAAAGGAAACGATCAGGTTCGCTGTAGTGTCGAACTGAACGCGTTCCCCGTTGACGAGCGTTTCAATTGAAATATTGCTCGGGTCTGCCACCTCATCCGCGCTCGTCAGCCATGGGCCAAACGCGCCGGAGTGATACCAATTCTTGCCCGCGGTCACGTTGTAAACGCCGTGACGAACCCAGTCCCGAATCGTACCCTCGTTGAAACACGAATAGCCGGCGATATGGTCCATAGCCTTATCAACGGCGATTCGTCGCCCAGCGCGACCAATTACAATCGCTATCTCGCCTTCATAATCAAGCTGGGGACTTTCCGGCGGCCGCAACAAATTCGCGTTGTGCGGCGCCAAGCTGGAGGCGGCACGTAAGAACAAGCTAGGATACTTGGGTGGTTTCTTGTCTGTGCCGTATTCGCCAGGACGGTTGTGGTAATTTATTCCAACGCAGATTATTCGATTTGGATTAGGGATCGGGAGGTCGAGAGTCACTGAATTCGCATCGATGAATTCGTCTGTATCATCTACAAGTTCGGAAAGCGTCGGCGTATCGTATCTTTCGATAAGCCCGGCCAGATCCAATACGCCAATGCCCTCGCGAACGGCTAAATCGACAATTCCCTGCTCTGTCCAAACTCCGAAGCCCGCTCGCCCTTGGTGCTGAAATGAAATCAGACGCATCTGTTAGCCTCTCGCGCTTGCATCGAGATTTTGAATTTCCCCGTTCACAGAACGGCCTTGCGCACGAAACTGGCCAAGCATCTTGAGCAATGGGGCGTCGCTGACTGTATAAAGAACGGCATGCCCACCTTCTTCGATGTGGTGGCTTTGCCAAGTATGGTTTGGCACAACGAAAACATCGTTGGGACCCCACTCAAATCTCTGCTTTCCAATCAGGCTGGTGCCTTTGCCTTCCAACACGCAATAGACGGTGCTTGCGGTATGGCGCATTCGCAAAGTCTGGTGGCCCGCCTCCAATCTGCGAGCGCGGTATGAAAGCGAAGGAAATGGCGGTGCGCCGGTAGTGGGATCGACGACTTCAACTACCGCCCCATCATAAGGGTCAGCGTCGAGGAGGCTAAGTTGTTCCAGCGCATTGGCGATGTCGCGCCCACGAAAGTGAAATTGCGGCGTGACCTTTGCGCCAGATCCTCGTGATCGATTGATAAAGCGGGGAATAATGCCGCCGGATCCATACACGGCGGCGGAATATTCGCTCGGCACCTCCGAAGTTCTGACATCTTCCGGTGGCTCACTGTCAACCCAGATACTATCCAGAAATTCCATCAACGGCCAGTCAAGAATATCCAGCCAAACGACCGGGTCATCGTCGTCGTTACCGTGACCATGCCACGCACCGTTCGGCGTAACAATTATGTCGCCGCGCTCGGCATCGCAACGTTCGCCCTCAACAATAGAATGGCCGCCGGCGGAAGAGAGAATTGTCCGAGTTGCGTTAGGTGTATGCACGTGCACAGGAGCGGTGTCGCCGGGTTTGTAGATCGAAATGGCGGCTCGAATGCTGTTGGCGATGCGCAACTCTCCCCCGAAACCTGGATTAAGTAGATGAAGCTGCTGCCTCTCAGTAAATTCGATCGGACACATCTCCGCGACTTTCTCTAGATAGGGCTTGATATCGCGCCATCTCCAGAGATACGGCTCAGCATGGACCCCCGCAGAAAGAGCATGTTTCGCAATCTTGGGGCGATCTTCCTTCTCTGGTTTGTGCCAGGGCTGTTGCGCCGGCGAGTTTGCGCGTGTGCGCATCCGTATATTTAGTCGTGCGGCGTCTTCATTCAATTCGTCCATCTTTTCAAGCATGACTTCGGCGTTCGAAGATTCTAGTCGACTCATCTCAGTTCTCTCAATTTGACAGTTTCGGCGCGAGCACGATCTTTCCCGGCGTTTGTCGCGCTTCAACAAGCTGGTGACCCCTTTTGGCTTGAGCGAGAGGCAAGATTTTTGCTATCGGCGCTTTGATCTGGCCTTCTTCGGCAAGTCTTAATGCGCGCTCTATGCCGTCAGGCGGAACACCGGCCCCGCCCAGAATCGAAATTCGGTTCAGGTAGAGGCGATGCAGGTCTAGCTCAACAATTCCGCCCGCATGCGCGCCCGCCGTAACAAGCCTGCCACCCATCGAAAGCGATCCAAAAACATCCTTCCAGATCGTTGGATCGCCGACATTCTCGCAGACGATGTCGACCCCGCGCTGATCGGTAATCTCTAGCACGCGCTGGAGTAATTCTTCCTCACGATAGTTGACACAATAATCGGCACCAAGATCGGTTGCGCCTTCTGCGCTTTGCTCAGACCCGACGCAGGCAATAACAATGGCGCCGGCCTGTTTGGCAAGTTGCAGGCATGCGCTTCCCAATCCACCCATCGCACCCATAATGAGAACGGTTTCACCGCGACGGATCGCCGCGCGTTCCTCAATAAGGTACATAGCTGCAGGGAAATGACGAGCGATCACCGTAGCTTCGGCGAAAGAAAGCCGATCAGGAATCCTATGCAGATTTCGAGCCGGTACGGCGACGCGCTCGGCATAACCCCCATGTCTTGTGACGCCGAGCATTCCAGTTTCGGTACAAGCGCGACTCTGACCTGACTTACACGCCTCGCAACGTCCGCAGGTCAAGAAGAAGTCAGCCCATACGCGATCACCTGTCGCCCACCCTTTGACCTCAGAGCCCATCTCAGAGATCATTCCTGAAGGATCGACGCCGAGAACATGGGGCAACGCTACGGGGCGGTTGTAACTTCCACGCCTGGCGCCGAAGTCGAGACCACGATTGATCGATACTGCTTCGACATCGATTATGACCTCGTCTGCGCCACAGGTTGGGTCAGGCAAGTCCTCGTAGGAGAGCACCTCCGGTCCGCCAAATTGATGTTGTACGACAGCTTTCATTCGGGTGACATACCTTGTGTTCCCTGAACTACGTCGTTTTTCAGATACCCCAACCCTTCGATCTCGATCCTTACAGAATCACCGGGCTTCAGTGACCTGCCACGCGGCATGCCAACGCCCGCCGGAGTTCCGGTTGCAATCACATCTCCCGGAAGCAAGGTAATCTGCTGGCTCAGATATTCGATTTGCTCGCTGATGTTGAAGATCATTTGCGATGTTGAACTATCCTGTTGGACTTCATCATTGACCCACAGCTGGATTGCCAGATCCTGCGGGTCTGGCACTTCCGACGCCGGTGTAACCCATGGTCCAAGTGGCGCGGACCCGTCAAAGTTCTTATGTCCAAACCAGTCCATGGGCCAACGCGGCCAATCGTCTCGCCGGAACCGGTCACGCGCCGACAGGTCATGAAGAATTGTGTAGCCAGCGACGTAATCCAGTGCCGATTCCGCTGAGACATCGCGACACCGCATTCCGATTACTGCTGCCAGCTCGGCTTCCCAGTCCAGGAAATTGCACCAATGCGGAAGCACGATCGGATCGCCGGGACCAATAATTGTATGTTCGGGAGCTTTGGTGAAGAAGAAAGGATCCGCGGCCGACTTATCGGCAGGCTCCCCTCCCATCTCCCGCGCATGATCAACATAGTTGGCTGTTACGCAAAAAACGGCACGAGGATAAAGGATTGGCGCCAGCAATTTGACGTCGCGCAACTTGCCAACTGACTCAATTGGCGTGGAATAGAGATTACTCACTGACTCCTTAACAATTGGGCTTGCATTGGCCCAGTCTTCGAATAACTCCTTTGTTGTCATGTACTGGCCTGATAAGGCCTGCAAATCGTATACGGTGTCATCGACTAGCACCCCGCCTCGTGGCCCGGTCTTGGATCGATACGTTAGAATTCGATAGCTAGTCATTGATTGGGCTCCAGGTCGATGGGTTAGGCCCAAGGGCCGGTAAACACTTCGCCAAATTGCATTGAGTCTGAGTATGGGATTGTCGTCGGCCATTCTTTGATTGGAATGTCCTTCGCGAGGTTTCTCGGTCGCGGTAACCCGTCCCAACCGATCTGATCCATAGTGAAGTACAGTTGGATCGCGTGTCCTTCTGTATCTATTGCGAACGCCGACCAAGCAATCCCCGGAGTCAAAGCAACTGGCAGTTGGCGAATTTCGACGCCCTGCTCAGATAGAAATGAAATCGCGTCCCGCAATTGACGGTAATCGTTCACTCGTACGCCAAAGGACATGCACGTGCTGTGCGGACTGAGTCCAAGCTCGCTGCGCAAGTCAATTGGGTACAAAGCCAGCGAGTGATGCTCAGTGTTGACCCTTAGAAAGTGACACTCGTGCCCCTTCCAGGTGATTGTTTCGGTAAGTTGAAATCCGCACATTTCGGTGTAGAAAGACAGGGACGCCGAGACATCCTCGACAAACAGACGGACGGGTCCGATTCCAACGATTCGAAATGGGCGAGGTAGCTTCACGCCCCCAACATCAAACTTCGGTTCGGCACTCTCGAGCGATACTGTGCCGGAGCCTATATCCACACCGTCCGCTTTAGCCTCTGCGATTTCGCGGTACTCTGGACGATACGGCAGCTTGGGCGGCGTGTGAGTCCCGAATTTGTGCATTTCGCGAGGTTTCGACAGTCCGTCCCAGCCTATCTGTTCGATACCGTAATAAAGTTCGATGACATGTCCGTCCGGATCGACAGGATACACATGCCAATTGGAACCGGGCGTATCTCGACCGCGCCGAGTTATCGCTACATCATGCGATTCAAGCCAGTCGGTTGCATCGACAACCTCGCGCAAGCTGCCGACTTGCCAAGTCAGCTGGTTAATTGTCATGTCTTCGGCGATATTGGGGTCAATTGCCCGCCGAACTCTGGTTGGCATCAACACGAAAGCATGGTGATCATTGCCGAAACGCGTGAAGAATCCCCGCGTTTCGCCGATCCCCTCTATTTTTTCGAGTTCGGGAAATATCTGCAGGAAGTGCAATTCGTCTGAGATCCGAAACCCGAGCAGATCGCAGTAGAAAGCCAGGGCCTTGTGCATGTCTTCAAAACTTAGCCCGAAATGACCTAGGCGCTGAATCCGAAATGGACGATCACAGATGACTCCACCGAGATCATGATTTTCCACGATAATCCTCCACCAATCCTGAGTACGTGCCAAATTCCATTGATGCACAGCTGAGAGTCAATTCACACTCACTCGCCTGAAGACTCTCAGCAATCGAAACCTCAATTTGACGCTTGGTGCGACAACCTAGCGTTCGGTTTTTGGAATATACTACGGATAGTCGAAATTTGAAAGAATTTATAAAAATCGACTTTTTGCCGAATTTTACTGTCCGAAGGACCTTAGCGTGAAGCTGCCACCAAAATATGCTGCCCTAATTCAAGGCCTATGTATCTCTACGGGTATGAGCTTTTTTATGTCATTGGCGCTGGTGGCGTTACGAACCGGTTTTGCGGATGGATTCGTGATCCAGTGGCTCGAAGCGTGGTTCATCGGACTTCTTATCGCGATTCCCGTTTCAGCGGCTATCGTTCCGCCGGCGAAGAAACTGGCGGCCAGGATTACAAAGGAGCCCGAGCTGGGCGAAGGAGCAGCAATGCGAGAGATTAAACGAATTAACCACGTTGGAATTCGGGTCAGAGATCTGGCAACAACGCGGAATTTTTACGAAAAACTGGGCTTCGACTTCATCGTTGGCCCTGTGGGGCCGGAGCCGGTTGCCATCATGGAGCACCCATCGGGCGTCAATATCAACTTCATCCTGAATACATCGGATGACGCCTCGCCAAATAACTTGCTAATGGACGTTCAAGAAAAGCATACAGGTTACACACATATGGCTATGGAGATTACCGACGCGGAGTCGGTGGAACGGCAGCTGAACGACTTGGGCGTTCCTATAACCGAAACTGTCAAATTTGGTGGCGCGGTTTTCTTCTTTGTTCGCGACCCTGACGGAAACGTCATCGAGTTCCACAAGCCGGCCTCGTCATGAACCGGCTCTTACTGCTTAAGCGCAGCCGAGGATGGCTTCTCGATCCGGTTGACCTGACAAGGTGATAATCCTACACGGTAGAAATTGAACGATACAGATCACATTCGGAACCTCATGCGTCATCGTTAGAGTCGCAACAACGGAGTCACAGCCATGAGAATTATTGCGCTGTACATTATTGTCATCACCGCTGCAGTCGGTTGCGGCGTTACTGCAGAAGATGCCCCGAATAACCAAGAGAACAGAATTATTCTGGTATCTGGAATTACCGGTACCCAGGGCGGTGCCGTTGCACGCGAATTGCTGAAGCGAGGGTATATTGTGCGGGGCCTTACGCGAAACACGAAGTCGGAGCGCGCACAGGTGATGTCAAAACTTGGGGCGCAGATGGTACAGGGCGACTTTGACGATGCTATGACTTTAGCGGCCGCTATGAACGATGTCTACGGCGTCTTCGTCGTGACCAATTACTGGGAGCACGGCTACGACACAGAAATTCGGCAGGGTAAGCAGCTGATCGAGGCCGCGCTATCGGCGAACATCCAGCATTTTGTATTTACTTCAGTCGCTGGCGCTGATGCAGATTCGGGCATTCCGCACTTCGAGAGCAAAAGCCGTATCGAATCGCATCTGCGAAACTCAGGTATGAACTACTCGATCGTACGTCCGGTCGAGTTTATGGATAACGTTCGCTTCCGTCGCGACACAATATTGTCTGGCGAGTATTTCGATCCGCGCGACGGCCGCAAAAGCCACCAATGGATTGCGAGCCAGGACATCGGGTTCTTTGTTGGCGAGGCATTCGACAACCCCCATGAATGGGTCGGCCGGACGCTCGAAGTTGCCGGCGACCGACTGACGATTTTTGAATTCGTCGATGTTCTATCGCGCTCCACCGGTGTCGATGTAAAACATCGACAACTCACTTGGAGTGAATACGAAAAGCAGAACGGCGCGGAAATGACCGCGATGATGCGGTGGTTTGACGAAACTGGTTACGCTGTTGATATTTCCGCACTCCGAAGTCAATACCCGAATTTGCTGACATATCAGCAATATTTGCGGGGCTTGGATTGGGACTGAAAACCTGGTCGCAACGTTGATTTATGGCCGATTGTGCCTGGGGAAGCTCTGATTTATTCATTGAGCAGTTTCAATGCGGATCATTATTTGAAGCTGCACGGAGACCTTGGGGCACGTCAGTCCTATACGTACTGAGTGGAGAGCGCGCGCATCGGTCAATGCACGGCAATTGGTTACACACTACCGTTCTCCCGATTAAGGAACTGGACGAGTCGGGTGCCTGGCAGAAGCTGAATTGGGAGAAGCAAGCGAATCCGCTAGCACGATTCCTGAAGCGGCCTGATATGCTCAATCTCCCACATTCTGACATGCTCGAATGCAGGGGTACGGTCAGTCAACACCGCACACCTGTTTTCGCCTACAGGGGAAAGCCGGTTACCAGGATGCTGAACAGTTCCTGGTGTCGGGTGCGAAAAGTGGTTGGTCTAACACAGGTTCGAGTCCAC
>JAOTWM010000615.1 GCA_029862885.1 Gammaproteobacteria bacterium | reverse complement strand
TTTAGATGTTGGACTTGACGGCGCACTGGGCAGGTCTGGTTTCTCTGGCGGTGTTCGTTGCTGCCTACGTACTGGTTATCGTTGAGGAATACACGCATCTGCGCAAATCCAAACCGGTGCTGCTGGCGGCTGGAATAATCTGGATCCTTATCGCAATCCAGTACAGTTCGTCTGGTGAGATCGATGCCCCCGAGGCGGCTGTGCATGACTTTCTGGTCGAATTTGCGCAGCTATTTTTGTTTCTGTTGTCGGCGATGACCTACGTCAACGCAATGTCCGAACGAAACGTGTTTCTGGCGCTTCGTGGGTGGCTCCTGCGTCGCTCGCTTTCCTATCGCGCTATGTTCTGGATAACTGGTTGTTTGAGTTTTTTCCTGTCACCGGTTATCGACAATTTGACGACCGCATTGGTCATGTGCGCTGTGGTGATGGCCATAGGCGAAAACCACCCACGCTTTATTGGACTCGCATGCATTAACATCGTCGTCGCCGCTAACGCCGGCGGCGCGTTCAGTCCTTTCGGCGACATTACGACATTAATGGTCTGGCAGCGCGGATTGGTGGATTTTCAAACTTTTTTCGCGCTGTTCCTTCCGGCCGTCGCTAATTATGGGGTTCCTGCCTTCATCATGTCATTTGCGATTGCCAAAGAGAAATCGCCGACGGTCGCAGACGAAGTAAGGACGAAACGCGGAGCTAAACGCGTTGTTGGCTTGTTCGTAGCTACGATTGTCACAGCGGTGTCGTTCCACAATTTCCTGCACCTGCCGCCGTTTCTCGGCATGATGACCGGCCTTGCTTATCTTAAGTTCTTCGGCTTTTATCTGAGGAAAACCCATATCGTCACACCCTACGACCGTAAAAGCTATGGGGAGGTCGGCGACGTTTCGCCCTTCGATAGCTTTCGCGAGGTTTCGCGTATCGAATGGGACACAATGCTGTTTTTCTTCGGCGTAATCATGTGCGTGGGCGGAATCGGCTTCATCGGTTACCTCGACCGACTGTCGGCCTATTTTTACGGCGAGCTGGGCGCAACGACCGCGAATGTGCTTATCGGGCTACTGTCATCGGTAGTCGACAACATCCCGGTCATGGTCGCCGTGTTGGAGATGAACCCGGCCATGGATACTGCGCAGTGGCTGCTCGTCACCCTCACGGCCGGCGTTGGCGGCAGTCTCCTATCTATCGGTTCTGCCGCCGGAATCGCTTTGATGGGTCAGGCCCGCGCCCAATACACTTTCTCTCTACACTTGCGCTGGTCGCCGGTGATTGCCTTGGGATATGCACTCAGTATCTGGCTGCATCTGACATTGAACGAGAGGTATATTGGTCTTAGCGCAGGCAGTTGAAGCACGTTCAGGGCAAACATAAGGAATGATCTCCTTTAGCGTCCTGGTTTGGGCGAGCTTTCTGGCACTGATCGGTGTTGTCATCGCGCTGGATCTGGGCGTCTTTCATCGTAAGGCCCACGCGATAACCCTTCCGGAGGCGCTCGCATGGTCCGCCCTGTGGGTATCGTTAGCTCTGGCATTCAACGTCGGTATTTTTTATCTGTACGAACTGAATCCAAATGGCTGGGATATCGACACTGCGCAACTGTCGGGACGGGATGCGGCGCTTCAGTTCTTCACCGGATATCTAGTCGAAAAATCGTTATCCGTGGACAACATCTTCGTGATTGCGATGATCTTCGCTCACTTCCGCGTGCCGCTGCCAGAACAGCACCGAGTTCTGTTTTGGGGGATACTTGGTGCCGTCATTCTGCGCGGAATCATGATATTCGGTGGCATGATTCTCATCGAACGCTTTGAGTGGCTTACATACGTACTTGGATCGATATTGATCTATTCGGCGGCGAAAATGCTGATTATTCGTCACGACACGGTAGATATCGCCAACAGTTCCATCATTCGCGTGCTGCATCGAGCATTCCCGGTTACCGATGAGTTTCACGGTGGCCAATTTGTCGTTCGAGTGAACGGTGTCCTCACGGCGACACCGCTATTGGTCGCCCTTGTTCTAGTCGAATTTAGCGACATCATGTTTGCGATCGATTCGATACCTGCGATCTTTGCGATTACGCGTGATCCGTTCATCGTGTTTACTTCGAACGTGTTCGCATTGCTCGGGTTGCGCTCGCTGTATTTCGTGCTCGCAGGGCTCATGGGCAAGTTCCGCTATCTAAAGATGAGTCTCGTGTTCTTGCTCGCCTATATCGGTGTGAAAATGTTGCTTGTGCACCATTACCCGATTCCGAATGTCGTCTCATTGACGATCATAAGCGGAATACTCGCGGTCGGCGCACTCGCATCCACTGCAGCAGGGCGGGACACGATCGCGCTGTTTTCGCCGCTTGCGGATGATTTCGGGCAACTTATGCTGACATCCTACCGGCAGGCACGGCGTGTAGTAATCCTTTTGTCGGGTTCATCGCTGATCATAGTCGGGCTGGCTATGATTGTCCTGCCGGGACCCGCGATGCTGGTGATTCCGCTGGGGCTCGCCATTCTTGGCCTGGAGTTCGCATGGGCTAAGCGCTGGCTCGCCAAGTTGCGCGGATCCATCGGAGATGCTCGACAGAAATTTCGCCTCTAGCTGCGCGCCTTTGCTGAAGAAGCGTCCGTTCAGCCAGATGGGCCGGCACTGCTAGGAGCGCCGGCCGCCTTCGGAGGCAAGGTCGACCCGCGGCTACGTTGATCGCGACGGCGAACGAGTCGCTGACCATCGACTACAGCAATGTCATCAAGGTTAGCCAAAGTGGCGCCATCAACCGAGCGACCGTACGCAGC
>JAOTWM010000614.1 GCA_029862885.1 Gammaproteobacteria bacterium | reverse complement strand
CACGTCGTACCGCACGCAATCTGCTTACGCTCCAGCACTATGGTGTCTTTCCAACCCAACTTGGCGAGGTGATACGCGACGCTGCAACCCACAATGCCCCCGCCGATGACGACGACCTGTGCGTGGCTCGGCAAACTTTCTGCCATTCGGATTCTCCCGTTAGTTTCTATTCGACCGGGATTTTAACCCGGATGATTCAAGAAGAGCCCGAGCTGACCAAGATTATTCGCCGACGGCCGGGTTCGTGGCACGGGCGACAAGTTTACCGGCACCTGCCGCGCCAATGGCCAAATCCAAATCGGGCTCGCTCCGTAACCGGGCGCGCCCGAGCACCGCGTAAACCCGTAATCGGCTTCGACACTCGACGTACCAGAACATTGTAAACCACTGAAATAATGGAAGTGTTTCGTCTCCAGTCGGTATCGAGCAAGCTCAAATTGCGCAAGATTCGGATTGCTCGCGAGCGCTAAATCGGTAGTATGTCGAAAAACTACGGCAACCGCGGTAGCTCTTAACCGACCACCACGATCTGAGTCCATGACGATTTCGAAACAGTCCAACACGCCGACCGACAACGGCACCACCGATTATCAACGCATCGAACAAGCCATCCGTTATCTGGATGGACATTTTAAGGAACAACCGCCATTGCGCGAGGTGGCCCGCGCCGTAGATTTGAGCGAATATCATTTTCAACGACTATTTCGCCGCTGGGCAGGGATATCGCCCAAGCGGTTCGTGCAGTATCTCACCGCCCGGTACACCCGTGCACTATTAGAAGAATCCACAACGACCCTGGACGCGACCTATGCGGGCGGTCTGTCGAGTCCAAGTCGACTGCACGAATTATTTATCAATGTCTATGCGATGTCACCGGCACAAAGAAAATGCGGTGGAGCCGGAATGACGATTCAATACGGGATCCACCGATGTCCATTCGGATTGTGTGTGATCGGAATGACCGACAAGGGGATATGCTGGTTGAGTTTTGTGCACGACGGCGAATCCCGGCCGGCCGTGCACGAACTCCAGGAAGAATGGCCGAACGCACGATTCGTAACGGATAAATCGGCCACCGCCACGACCGTCAACCATATCTTTCGCGGCACCGACACGGCAACGCGATTCACGCTCGACCTCAAAGGCACGAATTTTCAGATCCAAGTGTGGCGTGCATTGCTCGAATTACCCCTCGGCGCGATCGTCTCGTACCAGGAATTGGCGCGGCGTGCGGGCTGCGCTCGCAGCACGCGGGCGGTCGCCAGCGCCGTCGCACGCAATCCAGTCGCGTACCTCATACCCTGTCACCGCGTCATTCGTAGCACCGGAGTGATCGGCAACTATCGTTGGGGCGCAACCCGAAAACAAGCCATGTTGGGATGGGAAGCCGCGCGCGTTGACGATGTCCCGTAACGACATAGAGATCATTCCTGCAGCGACGATGATGGCCGAGTGCCAGAATCTATTGCGCGCGGCGAATCTACCCTATTCCGATATTGAGCCGCATCTGCAGACATTCTTTCTCGCCCGACGGATCGAGACCGTGATCGGCGTGGCCGGATTCGAACATTACGGCGATGTGGCGTTGTTACGCTCGGTTGCTGTTGCTGAATCGGTGCGCGGTCTTGGTATCGGCCGGCAACTTTGCGACGCGTGTTGCTCTTATGCCAGCGCGCTCGGGATTCGGTCGCTGTACCTGTTGACGGAAACCGCGGCGGATTATTTCGCCACCATGGGCTTTCAAGAAATACCCCGGAACAATGCACCTCCATCGATTCAAAACACCAACGAGTTTCGTGAATTTTGCCCAACATCCGCGGTATTGATGACGCGTCAGATGTCAAAACGGTTTCTTCGCGTGATTCGGCTCGACGAATCGGATACCCACGTATATGACCGCGTGGCCAGGCCCGGCGAGTGGGCCGTGACAGGTTCGTTCGCGTTTCTGGATGACGGCCCCGATTCACTGTCTGGCAAACGATTACAATCATTCCGCACCGGCTTCTTAGGCACCGATAGTCTGGGCTGGGGAACGGTCGCCGAGGTTACCGAGATCAACGAGCTGGAATACCGCCGTGTGGTGGAGTTGCTCGCCACCCAATTCGTTGCGCATTTCGGCGCACCCAACATGGAACAAGCTGCACCGATGGCGGAACAGGAAGCCGCGTACACCGCCAGCCTGTGCGAACATCCCCTCCACACTCTGATGGCGATACAGCGGAAATTTTCCGACGACGGAATTGTTGAAAATCTACGGGTTGTTCGGCCCAGCGCGGCGGGCCATGATGATCTGCGCCTGTGGGCGCCGGACGAGTCTTAGGGGTCGCGTAATTGGAACATTAGAGCGGCGTCAACAAGCCGTTCGTAATACCGTTTGTGGTGGCTTCTTGACACTGGGCTATAGTCAGTGTGCGACTAGATTCTGAGCTTTCGTCGTACATTAGATTAGCGGGGTCTTTGTGGTGGACGCCACTGTCGCTCAGTATATGGAATAGCTCATGGGCCAGATTAATACCGGCCGGGCCCGAGTCGTGCATTAGCCAAACGGTATCACGCAATGCCGGATGTGCGCGGCTGTTGTTGCGTCCGAACGCTTCACCGCCAAACGAAACATCTCGCAACGAATCTCGCATAAAGTAACCTACAGGCCTCTTGCTGGCAGTGGCGCGCGCCAAACTGTTTGCCGTTGCCATATGAAAATAGCGATAGCGCGCCGGAGCCTCGAATACATGCAGAAATGACAACGGCAACTCGATCTGGCACTGCCCTAATATCGCTCCCGCGTCGCGTACC
>JAOTWM010000613.1 GCA_029862885.1 Gammaproteobacteria bacterium | reverse complement strand
GGTCGTGGTGCGCCGCCCCATGACCACGGTACCTGGGCGGTGGTCTCCGGTGTCGAAGGTATCGAGCGCAATATCGGCTATAGCCGAGCCGACGACCGTAGCCAGCCGGGTCACGCCGAGCTAGAGGTGAAGCACGATTTTAACGCCGGACCCGGCGAACTGGTTTGTATGAAAACGGGCGGCATCCATGCGGTTAGAAACGAGAGCGATCAGGTAACACTGTCCCTGCACACGTACGGTATGCATGTTAACCACACCAACCGCTCACAATTTGATCTGAAAACGAACGAAGAAAAATCCTTCGTCGTCACGGTCGCTTGATCGCCTAATCGTAATCTAAAGTTTCCTAGCCAAACGCCTTTTTGAGGGCGAGAATGTGATCCGGCTGGATGCCGCAACAGCCGCCCAGCATGCGGATGCCGTGGTTTTTCACCCAGGGTTTTGCGGCTTCGACGAACGCATCGGGTTCGATCACATCGATGAACTGCCAGTTGGGCATCTTGAAGAAACCGCTCTCCGGATAAACGCCGACAGGCCCGTTCCAGAATTTGGCGATGACGCCGAGCCCTTCTTCCACATCCGGCACGGGTGTGTGCATGAGGTTCAGCAGTCCCGCTCCCATTTCGGCAACGGCCTCTGCGAACGCGCGGAAGTCTTCGCTCGCATCGTCAAATGTGGTCAAACGTTCCGTTGTCTGATTTTTGCGGCAAGAAATCCCCAGCCATACGGGCAGGTCTGTTGCCAACGCGGCTTTCACTGCAAGGGTTGAGAGCGCCAAATTCTGGGCCATTTCGATACAAATAATATCGACTCCTGCTTCGGCCATCAGCGTCGCCTGTTCGGTGACTGCACCAGCGATGGCCTGCGGCTGACTCCATTTTGGATGATCTTGTGCCGATGTCCACTCGCATATCGACCCGGCGATCGCAACGGGACTTGTGGCTGCGTTGTCAACGGCCTGTTTGGCGAGGTGCACGGCGTTCGTGTTGATTGTCGTTACGTGCTCACCGGCTCCTGCCGGATCCAACATGTGGCGCCCACTTGAAAAGGTGTTGGTGATGATCACGTCGGCGCCGGCGCGAATAAAATCCTCATGGACGAGACGCACCATATCCGGTGTTTCGAGTACGGCCAGGCCACTCCAACACGCGTTGTCCATCGCTACA
The DNA here is from genome assembly GCA_029862885.1 of Gammaproteobacteria bacterium. Taxonomy (GTDB): domain Bacteria; phylum Pseudomonadota; class Gammaproteobacteria; order Arenicellales; family JAOTWM01; genus JAOTWM01. The sequence goes on along the minus strand of JAOTWM010000613.1, from coordinate 1,631 downwards.
CCCCGCCGTTCCAGTTCGGTTCCCATGCCGCCGTCGATAATGACAAGCGGACCGTCGCTTTTGATGCGCCAGTCGAGCCAATCCGGTCCTGCGGGCCGGCTAATCATAATTTGTCCTCATTAGCCCGGATGATTCAACAAGGGTGCGAAGTTGAAAGTGATATGGGCGGCGGATACTCCGCGAGCAAGAAAGTAACCCAGGACTGCGCATACATTTACTCTGGAAGCCCCGCCTTGCGTAATGCGTCAATATGGCGATTCAGGTCTTGCTCTCGTTTATAAATCGAGTTTTGACGTTCAGCACTCACGGTCAGCCCGGGGCGAAGCATTAATGCTTGTTCAAGCGACCAGTTTGCTTCGTCGATGTCACCGAGATCGCTGTAAATAGCGGCCTGGAGTAAATGCCCTCGGTCAAACACCGGATTGCGCTCCAACGCTTCGGTAAGCAACACGAGCGCCGCATCATTATTACCCAACAGAAATTGTATGCGCCCCTCGATGGCGAGATAAACATACGAGGACCGCGGGTTGATCCGCGTGACTTCGTGAATGGCGGCAAGAGCTTCCTCCAGCTCTCCGGCGTACAGCAACACGAAAGCGAGCGTCGCATAGGCATCGGCGTAATTTGGATGTAACTCCACGGCCCGCCGTGCCGCTTCCACTGCCGCGTCATGTTGTCGCCGGGCTAAATACAAAACACTGCGAGTCATGTGAATTTGCGGGATGCGATCGTCAAGGGTGAGCGCTTTCTCCACATACTCCTGCCCCCATCGGATCGACTCCTCGCGCTGATCGGTCCAGTTAAGATTTACCTCGGTTGCATAGCTCCAAGCGACATTCGCGTAGGCGCGGGCATAGCCGGCATCCAGCGCCACGGCTTTTTTGAAAAACTCGCGAGACCCCGCGTTGTCTTCGGGATTGAAACGCTGATACAGCTCGAGTCCTCGCAATAACATGTCATACGCATCGGGACTCGTCGTCGATTTCTTATCCAGACGTTCCCGATCATCCGCGGTAAGATTGACGGCCAGAGCCGCGACGATTCTCTGATTGACTTCGTCTTGCAGCGAGAACACATCCTTCATGCTGCCGTCAAATCGCTCGGCCCAAACATGCCCACCCGTGGTGGCGTCAATGAGTTGAGCATTTATTCGCACATTTTCACCCACTCGGCGCACGCTGCCTTCCAGCACGAACTTTACCGACAAGTCACGTGAGACTTCTCGTACGTCAGGGGATTCACCTTTGTAGGCAAAGCTCGAATTGCGGGCGACCACAAATAACCCGGATATCTTCGAAAGGTCTGTGATCAGATCGTCCGTCATGCCATCGGCGAAGTACTCCTGTTCGGGGTCGCCGCTCAGGTTGTCGAACGGAAGCACCGCAATGGAGGGTTTGCTCGGAGCTGAAATCGCGACATTTATGTCTGCAACCGGATTCATGTCGGACTCGGATTCGTGCATCCATGGTTTTAGCCAGATCGCCATCCCGCCGATTGTGAACAGGGAGATAGCGACGACGGCGGTGATCAACTTCTGCGGTCGGCCACGGTTGCGTGGCTCAGCTGGGGGAATTGATTCCCCCGGCTTCAATTCGAGCCGATAGACGCGTACCGGTTCGTCAAATCCCTTG
>JAOTWM010000612.1 GCA_029862885.1 Gammaproteobacteria bacterium | reverse complement strand
AATGTAGATCAGCCACCCGGAGGGCAAATCCGCATTGCTACCCTTCGCATGGCAAATGCCGGAAACACCTTCACCCGAGGCAGGCATTTTCATGACGTAATCGCTGTAGCCTCCCATGTCGATTTCGTCGGTTTCCCAACCAACCACAGCCTTATAAAAATCACGCACGGCTGGCACATCTTCGACTGTCATATCGAGCCAGCCGATCTTTCCTATATCATCGGAACCTGTCATCTAAGCACCTCTACCTGATATTCAGAATACAACTAGAATGACGTCAGGAATGACGCAGCATTTCCGCCAATCATTCCTTTAGCCATCCGCGCTGATTGTAAATACGCTTCACCTTTTGGATAGTCGTCCGGTTGCGGGTTACAAACTCGTGCAACACGATTTCGATGATACAACTTGATCTGCGAGCCGAACGGAATGACACGCTGCGGGTCTCCACCCGTAAGCTCACGATGCAGTGCAGGCAATCGATACCACGGCGTATTCATGTCCGAATGATGTGCATTGTGGTAACCGAAATTAAGCGTGAGCCAATTCAAGCTTTCGAACCTTAACGACAATGGGACACTGAATGTGTGCTCCTGCTCCCAGTCGAAATCGCCCTTGTGTGGCGGCGGTACATAGTCAAACAACGTCGCATTGTAAGAATAGTCATGTTGTAAAGAATCCATGAACCGCAGTACATGCATCATCAGCATGTACGCAATCATGTAGAGAATTGCCGCTTTGGGAAATGTGAAAAGGACAAAGGCGAACACGCCGCCGCGAATGACAAGAACAACGACATTTCTGACCCTCTGCTTGCGGCGTTGCGGAATAATGAACGACGAAAAGGCCATGATAAAATGCATGATCAGGTCGTGTGCGGGAACGTAAAACCACTCCAGCAACTGCGTCGTTCGCAATATACGAGGATGGCGTTCAAAAAATTCTTCGTACTCGAACCACACCACATCATCGTTGTCGACATGGTGACGGAAATGCTTATAACGCATGTCCTCGTAGGTGCCGTAAGCAGCACCGCATATCCAGCTCAGGAAACGACCCAGGCTTGAATTGTGGTCAATCTTCTTGAAGATGAGATTGTGCCCGCATTCATGGATCAGGTAGGCCGCAATCGTCATTGCATGAGCCAGCAAGACTGTCGCAAGGAGGTTAACTGCCAGGGACGCATGAAACAGGCCGGCCAGACCGAGCGTGTAAGCAGACACGACATACAGCAGAGCTCCACCGTAATAGCGCATCCCATCGGGTTGCTTGAGAATCGAGACTAATTGCGTCATCGTCACCAACCGTGAATAGTCGTTTTTCTTTGTACACTTAGCCCGACCGTATTGCTAGCATAGGCAAATCAAACCGACAGACAGAGAGAGTACGGATGAAGCTTGTCACTGCCATTGTGAAGCCATTTCGCCTTGACGATGTACGTAATGCATTGAGTGAGGTCGGAATTCAGGGAATGACTGTTAGCGAAGTCAAAGGATTCGGCCGGCAGCGTGGTCATACCGAGCTCTATCGCGGCGCGGAATATGTGGTCGATTTCCTGCCAAAAGCCAAAATCGAGGTCGCAGTCTCAGACGACATGGTTGACCGAAGCGTCGAAGCGATTGTCGAAAGCGCAAGAACAGGCAAGGTCGGCGATGGCAAGATATTCATCACGAATATTGAGCAAGCTTGGCGTATCCGAACCGGAGAATCCGGCAACGGCGCGCTTTAGGCAAAATGGTCGTATACGCCCAAAGCCAAAAACAGCCGCTCCGTCAGTCGATAAATCTAGGCGCCGAAGATAATCTCACGCCAGCACTCGAGCTTTTCTGCATAAGGCATCGACGCGTACGCCGGGCTGGTTGATGGTAATACTCGAGTCTGCGGGGCTGCTGATTCTAATTGTGGAATAACCAGTTTGTGGAATATCTGCGCCGCTTTCTGGCCATTGAAACACAGCTGAGAAACTTCACTGTGCGTTAGAAAAAAGCTGTTGAAATCATTGACCTTTTCAGTGCCTCGACGAATGTCGGCATCCATGCTGCCTGGTCTGACGGAACTCTCGAGAACATCCCAAAGTGCAATACCATGCTCAAGCAATGCCTGGCAACGCTGATCGTAGGGGCCGTCAGCACCTGTGAGTTCGCCCATGATCCTCCAGAATGCGTTTTGCGGATGGGCATAGTATTGCTGCGCATCGATTGAGCGTTTTCCCGGGAGGCTCCCCAGAATAAGCACGCGCGCGTCGCTTCTCGCTACGGGGGGGAAGCCGCTTGAGGCATCTGCCGGCGTTTCTGGAAATTCTGCGCTGATTGGCGACTCCTTGGTTGCGATCCTCGATGAGTATAAAGCCTGTTAACCAGGAGGAATCGATGAAACTACTCGCATCAATCGTGATTATTCTCGCGCTGTGCCAATCGCCGGCGTATTCCTACAATGACTGCGCCAAAGCAGCGTGTGCGGAAGTGAAAGCCAAAATCAGTAACGTCAAGTCAAAAATGCGCTCGGGATATACGCGCGCTCAAGGCGAACGTTACGAAAAAAAACTGCGTGTACTCAAGGCCAGGCGATCAAAATTATGCCGCTAGCGATCGACTCAGTAGCCTCGCTGTGGTTCCACAACATTGAACAACTTATCGCCTGCAATAAACCGCCGAATGTTCTCTTTGATCAACGTATAGTGACGCTCCCGGCCTCCACCCCGGCCAGCAACGTGGGGAGTGATGATGACATTTTCCATCTGCCATAAGCGATGATCTGCCGGCAGTGGTTCCGGGTCTGTAACGTCCAGACCAGCACCC
>JAOTWM010000611.1 GCA_029862885.1 Gammaproteobacteria bacterium | reverse complement strand
GATGACCCGCTTAATTTCAGCTCGCTTGAGATCATTGCTCAATCCTTTAAGATCGGCGGCGTAATCCAGGTAGTCGGCTACACTCATTTCCGGGTAAATCGGCAGGTTCTCCGGCAGATAGCCGAGACATTGCTGAACCTTTTTCGGATCGACGGACAGGTCGGTTCCATCGATCGTAATTTGCCCCTGATCGGGTTCAAGGTAGCCACTTAGCATCTTCATGATGGTGGTCTTACCCGCACCGTTATGACCCAGCAAGCCGACGATTTCCCCCTTACCGATGTTAAAGGTGACGTCATCAACCGCCACAAAGCCGTCATAGCTTCGGCTTAGCTTACGCACTTCTAGCATTGTGTCCTCCAGGTTTTCGCGGCGAGTCTTGCCCAGGTTGTCAACCGACGGGTGCAACCGGAGTTGTGGCTCTACTTGTTGAAGGAATATCTCCAGACTGGAGGACAGTCCGTAGCGATTCCTGATCACTCGAATGATGCATTGTTCTGTTCCTCAGCAGCAGGGGAAATTCTCGTCAAAACAAGTCACTGTTCAAAAAATGGTTCTACAGGTAATGGTAATTCAAGAAAGTTCAACTAGATTCTTCAATTTCGTTGCCTTTGTTGCCACACACGCTAAGCACACTTTTTAACCAGATTATCCAGTTCGCTTCGATCGAAACCAACGCTGCTGCGATAAAGTGGGGTTAAGTAAACATTTGTCATCGCGTATCCTCCTGATCAAAGAATACAACATGAAAACGAGCGATTAACGAACCCCATTATCAGCGTGGCCGGTCGTCCGTACGGCCTGATTAGGGGCTCTATTGAAGATTTTCAAGGCCCGGAAATCGAAAGTTTTTATTAACAAATTTTAATGTTTTGGGGCTTGAAATCGGTGGTGCGATGTGGCTGGCGAATCCGCTGACGCACTTAACCTACTTTTTAATTTGTCATTTACGACGTATTGGATATGAACATTGCAACTGATTTCGGCAAACTATCCTCAGCCTGGAAGAACCTGTTGGAAGATGAGGCAGCGGCGTAAGAATCGTCGGATCGCTACGGTGGTCAACGGCATGGTCGCGTTACATTTGCCGCAGGTACTATCAATCTTGGCAGGCATACAGCAAACGGCCGATAGCGATTGAAGAACTGCAAAAATTTGATTAACGGTTACTTCGATATATCGGAATCGACCTTGCTCAGATTCAAGCGGCCGTGAAAGGTCGGTTGTCAGGGGCAAGCAAGTGACGCTGTGACGCGTTGTCAGTGCAGTGCTTGGATCATCGCGGGCGACAACTAGACACTGACCGACACGCACTTGTGGTTCGGTATATGAGGTTTGAATACTCTAATTATTAGCTCTAGCGAATACGAGAATGCGGTAGAGAATACCGGACATCCGCGGATCTGGCCACCTAATTCCGTCGATCTGAACCTCCAATTTCGGCACAATTAGAGACTATCGTTACTACTGAAGCGAAAAATGCACCAGGAAGATGGTTTTCCCCAAATTAATATCGATGTCAATGATCGCGCCGAGCAGAACGTGCTGTTCGAAAAGATGGTGGCAAACACCGCCCGGCACAGGGAACTAACTCCCAACCCGTGACCGGTTCAACACGATACGGCGTCCCAGGAACGATTGGTGCGCTCAACTACCTAGCGGCGTCGGTCAAGCCATCGCTGTACCGAAACGGCGAGGTGCTGACGCATCGCGATCGCGACGGCAGCGACGCCGGCACCGAAGGTGTGTTGAAGAGCGAACTGTCAGTTACCATCAACAACGCACGGCTGCTCGACGATTCGCAGCGTCGTACGCTTGAAACCCACGGGTTCGAGTTGCTCACACGGCCACTCGCGCGGCCCGACCTCGATTTCTACAATCACCGACAGGTGGTAGGCGAGTACTACGCCGAGTGCGCCCAGGTTGTGCAGGACACCACCGGCGCTGCCCGAGTGTTTGCCTTCGACCACAACATCAGGTCGGCTAGCGGCAAGGCAAGCAAAAAACGCATTGCCGGCGGTCAGCAAGTGCAGGGTCCGGCTCGCATCGTACACGGCGACTACACGCTTACCAGCGGACCGCAGCGGTTACGCGATCTGGCGAATCCGCCTGGATGTAACGATACGCTGCGCTCGGTCCTCGACGCGGGCGTATCTGTTCTCGATCCCGACCTGGTCGACCGGGCGCTCGATGAGAATGGACGGTTTGCGATTATCAACGTATGGCGCAACATTGCCCATGAGCCGATCGCGATCGATCCGCTTGCACTGTGCGACGGACAGACCGTGAATCCGCAAGACTTGGTCGTATTCGAGATCCACTATCACGATCGAATCGGCGAAAATTACTTCGCAAAACAGGCACCGCAACACGGATGGTGGTATTACCCCGCGATCATCCGCGACGAGGCGTTGTTAATCAAACAGTGGGATTCGGCCGGAGAGCTTGCGCGGTCGCACGGCGCTCGGGCCGATTCCAGCACCGGCGACGGCCGGGCGCCGTGCACCTTCAGCTTTCACAGCGCGTTCAAAGACCCGGCCACCCGACCCGATGCCCCCGACCGGCAGAGCATTGAAGTGCGATGTATCGTTCTCTACAACTGACCCCAGCTTCGACGTTTTAACCTCTAATGGGAAATTTCTCACATCTTATCTCGTCGCTGCTGATCTCGATCCGACGGTTCGAATTGCTTGGTACATGCGTTTGGGGTTGAAAAATTGCCGTTTTACCGCGGGTCATGTTGTCGAATGCGCCGACGCAAACGAATTGACGCTACGCAATGTTTTTGATGGCCGCGAAGAGCT
>JAOTWM010000120.1 GCA_029862885.1 Gammaproteobacteria bacterium | reverse complement strand
CAAACCTGCGCGGCGCGACTCGCTAAGCGCCTGGCTCATCGACCAGTTCGCCATATCGTCGATCGGTGCCCGTGTGACGGATTTCTCAGTGGTCGCGAGCGCATCGGCCACCGGAATCTACCATTCGCCGATGTTCTGCATGGATGCCCACGGTTCGGCCGGCGCCAACGATTCACCCTTTTGCAGCAACTCAATGGAAATATTGTCCGGCGATCGAACAAATGCCATATGCCCGTCTCGCGGTGGACGATTGATGATCACACCCTTATCCCGCAGCAGTTGGCAAAGCGCGTAGATATCATCGACTTCATAGGCCAAATGCCCGAAATTACGGCCAGTCGGATACGGCTCGGGATCCCAGTTATAGGTCAGCTCAACCTGGGCTTGTTCATCGCCGGGCGCGGCCAGAAAAATCAGAGTAAAGCGCCCTTGCTCAGACTCGTAGCGATCAAGCTCGATAAGGCCGAGCTGATCGCAATAGAATTCAAGTGATTGGTCGATATCACTGATGCGGACCATGGTATGTAGGTATTTCATTTATACACTCCGGCAGGAATCCGTAGTCACCACGACAGGTCGTAATTGCTGCTACCGCCACGGTCAACTGTATTGAATGCCATTATTATGCACGCTACACGGTCGACTCGCGAGACCAGGCGCCCAGCGCCGTACGGGCGGTGTAATCGTTGCGGTACTCTATCAAGCTGATATTGAAGGACTTAAGCCATTGCCGGCGGGCGGCGCTTCGCCTTGACCGATGGGGTGGACTCTGCGCCCGTCAATATCACCTTGACAGAGTACTAACAGCCACTACAATTTCGATTCCCTACGCCCTAGCGCGGATAGGTTATGAGCCTCGTACGATGTCAGTCGACCCAAAATTGTTGGAAATTCTCCGCTGCCCCGTCACCAAGCAAACAGTGAGGCTATTGTCAAAAGACAAACTCACAGTACTGAATGCTGCTATCGCGGGCGGCGATGTTAGTTATATTGACGGTTCAAAAATCGAGGCGCCGCTTGACGAGGCACTCATTACCGATAACGGGCGAACCGTCTATCGCGTTGACGACGGAATTCCCGTCATGCTCGAAGACATGGGTATCGGTACCGAACAACTCACCGATTTTTAGAGCAACCACGACTGGCGGGCTTAGGCAGACTGAGTCCGATAGTGATCCATTAGTATTTGCGCGACCTCAGGGCGAGCAAATTCTTCGGGCAACGGGTTCCCCGCCGACAACATCTCTCGCACCTTAGTACCGGACAGTATGACGAAGTCATCCTCGGTATGGTCCGGCGCATCGCGCATCATCACCACGCGGCCGAGCTTCTTGGAATAAGCAGCATGGTCGGCACGGAAAATCTCGATCTGCAAAGCACCGGCCGGCACGCCGTCGTCGAATATCGTCTGTGCATCGAACGCCCCATAGTAATCGCCCACCCCGGCATGGTCACGGCCCACAATGAGATGAGTGCAGCCAGCATTCTGTCGAAACACCGCGTGTAACACCGCCTCGCGCGGGCCGGCGTACAGCATGTCGAATCCGTAGCCCGTGATCAATACGGTATTCGCTGGAAAATACATATCGACCATTTTTCTGATCGCGGCATCACGCACGGGCGCGGGTATGTCCCCGGGTTTCAACTTCCCGAGCAACATATGAATTACAATTCCGTCCGCACCGGTTGCCGCCTGCGCCATGCGGCACAATTCTTCGTGTGCGCGATGCATCGGGTTTCGAGTCTGAAACGCGACCACTTTCCGCCAACCACGTCGTTCAATGGCGTCGCGAATCTGATATGCAGTGCGAAACGTGTCTGCAAATTCAGTTGCAAAGTAACTAAAACTTAAGACTTGCAGCGCCCCCGAAACGAGGACGTTGCCTTGCGTGAGAAATGCAGAAACGCCGGGATGTTTCGTATCATTGGTACGAAAGATCTGTTGCACCAATTCCTCCAAATCATCGTCGCTCAACGTCTCCACTTTATCGACCGACTGAATCGCCATAACCGGATGCCTGTCCACATTCGGATCCCGTAATGCGAGTCGTGCGCCGGTTTCGATACCGGCGGCGGAATGGGTCAGATTTAGAATGGGTACGGGCCAAAACAGCCCACCGACGGTGTGCATAGACTCGGCCACCTGCAACGCATCGGCACGATCCATGAAGCCCGGAAGCGGCGTGAAGTAACCGCCTCCCAGCATCACAGCATTGGCGGCCGCGGCAGACGTTAACTGCATAGACGGCAGTTGCTCGGCCTCCCGAATCAGGTTCGCTCGAGATTCGTCTTCAACAACATACAGCGGCGTTAACGACTCCGCACCATGCGGCTTAATCATTCATCTTTTCCAGTAACTATTCGATCGAACAAGGATTGAGGATCACTCCGCTCGCGCTGCCGCAGACACGATCAGGCCACCGTGGCGCAACGCGGTGCGTTTTTGCGCTCGGCCACGGCGCCCGCGATCTCGCGCAATAACTTCGCGGTGTCGTCCCAGTTGATACATGCGTCAGTAATACTTTGACCGTATTGCAGCGGCTTACCCGCTACGACGTCCTGCCGACCCGCGTGCAAATGACTCTCGATCATGACACCAATTATGCGTCGATCGCCGGCCGCAATTTGCGCCGCTACAGCCGCTCCGACCGAAATCTGTTGTTGATGTTGTTTGCCGCTATTGGCGTGACTGCAATCAATCATTATTCGTGGCACGAGTCCGGCCCGCTCCAGAAAACGTGCCGACTCTTCTACACTAGCGACATCGTAATTGGGCTTCGCCCCGCCCCGTAATATGATGTGGCAATCGCCATTGCCGGTGGTCGTGTATATCGCCGAATGGCCAGCTTTGGTGAGCGACAGAAAATGATGTCCACGCGATGCTGCACGCACCGCGTCCACCGCAATCTGCAAATTACCGTCGGTACCATTTTTCAGTCCCACAGGACAGGACAACCCCGATGCCAATTCTCGATGCACCTGACTCTCGGTAGTGCGTGCCCCTATCGCGCCCCAGCTGATCAGGTCCGCGACATATTGCGGAGTAATGAGATCCAGATATTCGGTGCCCGCTGGTACGCCTAGGCTGTTGACGTCAAGCAGCAGCTGGCGAGCCAGCCGTAAACCTCTGTTAATTTGGAAACTTTCGTCGAGACCAGGATCGTTTATCAAGCCTTTCCAGCCCACCGTGGTACGGGGTTTTTCAAAATACACCCGCATCACGATCTCCAGCCGGTCGCCTAACTCGTCTCGCAGTAATGCCAATCGCGTGGCGTATTCCCGCGCCGCGTGGACATCGTGGATCGAACACGGCCCGACGATGACCAATAATCGTTCGTCGGCGCCGTCAAGGATGTTGTGGATCGCCGCACGGGTCCGAAACGTTAATTCGGCCGCCTTGGCGGTGATTGGCAGCTCTTCACATACCGTCAATGGGTTAGCCACCTCGTCGATTCTGGCAATGCGCAGATCGTCGGTCGGATATATATTTGACATCAAACTCGCGTAGAATTTCGAAAGACCGCGTAGTGTACGGAGTTTTGCCAGAAAACTTAAGGCGAATTGACCCGACAGAGTGCAAACCGCAGTGCACATGGGCCATGAGTAGGACGATGACATTCGTCTGGGCCACCGTCATCACCGTCCTGGGATTGTATGCGCTGATCAACGCCGTCGTTTATGTAATGCAGCCGCGGCTCGTATTCTTCCCGACGCGCGCGCTAGACGCCACTCCGGCAGAAATCGGCCTGCACTATGAGGATGTTACGCTTGACGCCGATGATGGGGTCAGCCTGCACGGTTGGTTCGTGCCCGCCGTCGATGCGACCGCCACGGTGCTGTTCTTCCACGGCAACGCGGGAAACATATCGCACCGCCTTGATTCGATCCGAATTTTCCATGACCTGGATCTCAATGTATTTATCCTCGACTACCGTGGCTACGGCCGCAGTACCGGCCGACCCAGCGAAACAGGCACCTACGCCGATGCGGCCGCGGCTTGGGGCTATCTAACGGGGACGCGGGATTTGCCTGCCAATCAAATCGTCTTGTTCGGCAGGTCTTTAGGGGGTGCTGTCGCGACATGGCTAGCGGCCGAACACCGGCCGGGGGCATTAATTCTGGAATCGACGTTTACATCGATACCGGATCTGGCGGCCGAGTATTATCCGTTGCTAGCCGTTCGTTGGCTCGCACGAATACGCTACGACAACCATAGCCGTATAGCACGGCTCACGAGCCCATTACTGCTGATTCACAGCCGCGACGACGAATTGATCCGTTTCGCGCACGCCGAGCGATTGTATTCCGCCGCGGCTGAACCCAAACATTTGCTAGAAATCCACGGCGGACACAACGACGGTTTTCTGCTCAGCGGGGATAGCTATAGCCGCGAGCTTCGATCGTTCATTACGCATATCTATGCCCGCAGCGATTCCGCTGTCGAGTGAAAAGGTGTGCAGCGCCGAATGCACACCGAAATAGGTTATGATTGGATCGGCATCAGCCGTTTCGTTGGCACGAAACGCACGTAAACGCCATGGTATTTGACTACTATCACCGCTTGCGCAAAAAAGACCGCCGCGTCTACGAACAAAGCGACGCGCATGGCACGGTTCGTTTACCACCCTCACCCCATTACCGGGAATCCACCGACTCGTTATCCGCGGCACTGCAATCGGCCAATCGCAAACGGGTGGAATCGTGTTGCGTCGATCTGGCGCGACTCGTCACCACAGCGCTAAACGTACCAACCGCCCGTATCCGGGTGCTGTCAAAACGGCCGAGCCATCATTGGGGCGAGCTGCACGGACTCTATGAAAGCAGCGACGACCGGGGCCCCGCTACAATCACATTGTGGATGCGCACGGCACAGCACAAACGTGTCGTCGCATTTCGGACCTTCTTGCGAACGTTGTTGCACGAGCTTTGCCACCATCTCGACTACACGCACTTACAGCTCGCCGAGTCGTTTCACACCGAGGGTTTTTATCGCCGCGAATCGAGCTTGTTCAAACAACTGATGGCCGCTCCCGGCGACGCCCCAAAACCGCGACGCACAATCCCGTCCGATGCTGAGCAGCGCACCGCACAACAAGCACTTCGGGAAATTCGGAGCCGACTGAACGATCCGTAGAGCGTGTGCTCGATGCGACCTAATCGTCCTCAGGGTGTTGAAACGCTTCCACCAAACGTTTTTGAACGTCGGCGGGTGCCGGATCATAAGAGCTGAACTCCATCGTGTAAGAGCCCTCCCCGCCGGTCATCGATTTTAATCGCGACGGGTAGTCGTCCATTTCAGCGAGCGGCACCAGGCCGGCGATACTTACCATCGAACCGGGCAACGAATCGGTACTGTTTACGCGTCCGCGCCGCGATGACAAATCGCCGGTAATATCGCCCATGCTGGAGCTTGGCGCGACGACCTCCAACTCGGTGATCGGCTCCAGAACGATAGGTTTGGCCTTACTCACAGCATCCTTAAACGCCTTTTTTCCGGCGGCGACGAATGCCACTTCTTTGGAATCTACCGGATGATACTTACCGTCATACAGCGCGACGCGCAGATCTTGCATAGGAAACCCGGCGAACGCGCCGGTCTCCAATAATTTACGCACGCCCTTTTCGACGGCCGGTATGAGTTGTGACGGTATTACGCCGCCGACAATTTCGTTTGCAAACTCAAATCCGCTATTGCGAGGCAATGGCTCCACACGCAAATACACCTCGCCAAACTGACCGGCGCCACCGGTTTGTTTCTTGTGGCGGCAATGCCCTTCGGCCTTACGGGTTATCGTCTCGGTATACGGGATTGACGGTATGTGGGTATCGATCTCGACATTGTATTGCTCTTTCATGCGTTCCATGGCAATGCGCAAATGCAGATCTCCAAGACCTCGCAATACCGTTTCGTTGGCGCTCGGGTTGCGCTCGATTGTCACGCAAGGATCTTCCCCGGCAAGCCGATGCAATCCTTCCGAGATTTTTTGTTCATCGCCGCGACTCTTCGCCACCACAGCTACACCCACCATCGGCGATGGCAACGACAACGAACCCATGTGGATAGAATCTTCCTCGTGGGAATCGTGCAACACCGCGTCGTAGTATGGTTCGTCGACTTTGCTGAGCGCACAGATATCGCCGGGAATTGCGCAATCAATATTGATATGCTCTTTGCCTCGCAACGAAAATACACTGCCGACCCGAAATGCTTTTCTCGCATCGCCGACGAACAACTGATCGTCTTTTTTAATGGTGCCCTGGTGCATACGAAAAATGCTGATCTTGCCGACGAATGGATCAAAGGCCACCTTAAACACGTGGGCCAGGGTGTGCTTTTCGGGCTTCGGATCAACCCTAATGGTTTGCGCGTCATCGCCCTCGTCGCTGACCAGTGGTGGCGGATTTCCTTCCAGCGGATTGGGCATGAGCTTTGCCACGATATCTAACCATTCGTTGATTCCCGCACCGGTTTCCGCCGAGGTGAAACACACCGGCACCAAGTGCCCTTCCCGCAATGCCTGTTCGAATGGATCGTGCAACTGCTCCGGCGCGATTTCGCCCTGTTCCAGATACATCGTCATGAGGTCTTCATCGACTTCGACGGTTTGATCGACAATCGCCGTGTGTGCTTCCTCGACGGAAGAAAAATCCGCATCCCCGGCCGGTTCGAAAAAACAATCCACGACGCGCTCCGCGCCGCCCGACGGTAGGTTAATTGCCAAGCACTCGGAACCGAACGTGTCCTGAATTTCCGACATCAGCGATTCCAAGTTCACGCCATCGGTGTCAATCTTATTCACGACGATCATGCGGCACAGCTTGCGCTCGGCAGCCCACTGCATCATGCGCCGTGTCATCGTTTCGATACCGGCCTGGGCATTGATTACCACCACCGCGGTCTCCACGGCCGGCAACGCGGCGAGGGCCGGACCGACAAAATCAGGGTAGCCTGGCGTATCGATGAGATTGAGGTGCCGGCCTTGATAGTCAAACGAGATGACCGAGGCGGTCAATGAGTGCTGATGTTTTTGCTCTAAATCATCGAAATCGCTGACGGTCGACCCCTTGGCAATACTGCCTTTATTCGGGATTACACCGGCCGCATGCAGCAACGCTTCGGTCAGCGCCGTTTTGCCCGCGCCGGCATGGCCAATGAGCACGATGTTTCTAATATCTTCGGTGCGATACGACGGCATACTTCCTCCAATTCCTCAGCGGTGATTATGGACGCTGCAGGGGTGTCCGTAAATGCTCAAAACACCTCCCGACAACGTCTAATTTTCAATGATTTAAGTAGTTCTTGAACCAGCTACGGCGCTCTGTCCGGAATCCAATACAATCCGCACGCCAAGTATCAATCAGGGGCTTCCAATCTTCGTGGCCAGTCCGCATTGGCGAGCCGCCCCACCCAACTCCTTCGGCACGACTACCTAATCGCACTTACGAGCCGCAGTCAAGTTCAATACCGACTACGCCCGGTGGGTCCCGACGCAAATCGCCACGACGGCCCCAGCCGCGCGCAAATAAAAGTTGCAGAGTCGGACGCTCTTCCTTATGGTTACGCCCTTTCGCACAGCATAGCCATGAGGTTGGTTCGATCAATGAATAGATCGCGCGCGCTCGCATTATTGCTAACTGGTTTACTGGTATCGACACCGCTTCTGGCAGACGGCGACCCGGCCGCCGGTCGTAAAAAAGCGTTTACGTGCATGGGCTGCCACGGCGTACCCGGATTCCGTAACGCCTACCCCGGCTATCGCGTCCCAAAACTCGGTGGCCAGCATGCGGCGTATTTGGTCGCAGCACTGAAAGCCTATCGGGCCGAGCAGCGTAGCCACCCCACGATGCGCGGTCACGCGGCGACAATGACCGATACGGACATGGCGGACATTGCTGCCTATTTCGCAACCGTCGAACCCGAATAGAATACCAACCCGTTATGCGGAGTCAACATGCTATGAATCGTATTTTAACCACCTGCGCTGTTCTCCTTCTGGTAGGCGCAAGCCCTCTCGCCGCGGCCGGTGGCGACATAAAAAATGGTCAAACCAAAGCCGAGATCTGCGCGAGTTGTCACGGCGCGGACGGCAACAGCACCTCACCCGAATTTCCGAAACTGGCCGGCCAACACGCCGACTACATTGTGCGCGCATTAACCGATTACCAGACCGGCAAGCGTAGCAACGCGATCATGCAGGGCTTCGTCGCCAACCTTTCCCAGCAAGACATGAGAGATCTAGCTGCGTATTTTGCGTCGCAACCCGGCTCGTTGTTTACGCCAACCAACTATTGACCCGCGCGTTGCGGCCAGGGCCCGCTAAAGTACAAGAAGTATAAAAGCCCTGTTCCCTGAAGTTTATGGTTATTGATTAACTGTTGCCAATGCTTTGCGCCCGGGTCACCCCGGAATCCTACCGAATCGTACCGCGCTTGCTTGAGTATGTCCCCGCTTTACGTGCTTTTCCAGCCTATCCTTGTTCGGGGTCCAACAGCGACCCCGGGCAACGGCTCCATGCGTTGCACTCGACTCCGGCTCCCGCTTCGTTCTACCTCGCTCCTCTGTGGAGCAGGGGATAACGACAGTTACCTCGGCAATCCCGCTGTATCCGGCCGTTCATGGTATGTCGTTATGCGTCATGTTTGACTTGACTGAGCGGTTCCCCGTGACCCCGGTACGCTGATGAATACGAGGGGCAGAAGGAGCAGCAGGTAACACAGCGCGCCGATTTGAAAGTTTACCGATATCCGCGAGTAGATAGCCACAAACACGGCGAGCGCCGACGCCAGTACCCCGAAAATGCCGTTCAATGCCCATAACCAGGGGGTCTCGGGCATGTTCCGGGCCTTCGCAAGGCGCATGCCGAGCGGGAAGAACAGACCCATCACTAGGCCCATCGGCGTCAATACGACGATGCACGCCAGGATGCGCGCAAGCATAGGACTGGTGACCATGGCCTCCACGATCAGTGACAGCACATACAGCGACACGAGTATGACCACGGCTGCCAATGGTGGATACACCAGCACGCGACGCCCGCTACTTGGCAGATAGTCGCTTAGCGCGCTGCCCGCCCCGGTACTCAGGATTATCGTGAACAGTAAAATGCCGATCGCGTAAACCGGGTGCCCCAGGAATACCGACAGTTTTTGAATCAGGCCGATCTCGGTAAACATGAACCCGGTGCCGATGAGCGAAAAGTACAGCATGGCCGGCCACAGGCTCACCAGGTCCGTGGCAACCATGGCAGTATTGGCACGCAGTAGCAGCGGCACTATCACAGTGAGCACGCAGAGCAGGGCCATAGCAACGAGCAGCGTGATCAGGGTGATAGTGGCTGTCAGGTTACCTTGCAGAACCCCGCCGCTGGACTCGCTGGCAACGTTCAGATTGTCCAGTTTCAGCATGTTGAAGAAGTAGGGGCTGTCGTCGGTCGGCGGGTCGTAGTTTAGTTTCTTGCCGGCGGTCGCGTCCTGTAATTCTTCCAGCGAGCGCGATGCAACGATTGCCCGCAGCGTCGGATCGACCGCTTGCCAATCGGGCAAAAACGCGACCTCGAATCCAAGCGTGTTACTTAACTCCTGCAGTTTTTGATTGTCGGTGGCTTGCAACGGCTGCTTACCTAGGATCAGGGTCGACAGGTTGCGGCTGGTCAGCATCGCAAGATGTTGTGCAGGGTCGGCAGCACCGATGCTGATGAGTGCTGCAACGGCGAGGCTGACCGCTCGGCCGGTTTCGCCGAGATTTCTCGGATCGTGCCAGCGAGACACCGTAAACAAACCGTCGTCCTTCAAACTGGCCAGAAACACCCGCCAGCCTTCGACCGTGTATAGTGCATTCTCGGTGAACGAGAAAGCGCCGGCGCCGGTCGCCGCCCAGGTGTCCACCAGCGACATCTGCAACACGGAAAACGCGTGGCTGCTGCGCGACAAATAGCTGCGCGCTTCGTCGGCCACCAGGGTCACGTTCTCATGATGGGCCAGTCCGGCAAATTCCGAAAACTCACCGTTCAGCAGGTCGATGAAGATCCGATTCACATCGACGCCGACGACGCTTTCGTGACCAAACAGAAGGGCGCTCTGCAGGTCACGGCCGCCGCCGACGCCGATTACACCCGCACCGCCGCGCGGGCGCAGGTAGTAGGCGAGGTTGGTGATGTCGTATCGCAGGTGATCCACGTCCTGTGGTGTCGAAAATCGGCGTACCGTGGTGCCGGCCGCCCCGTCGATCCGCATCCAGAACTGCCGAATCGGGTCCCGCGGTGCCCTGGGACTGGCGCCCCAGTATTGAGGCGGGCCCATAAACGGCCGGTCCACGACCACGCGCGAGTACGAGTTCCACTTTTCGATCAGAATCCGTTCGGGACTGATGACGCGCTCTTTCACCATGTACGGCCGAATGCCGCCGACCTGCTGGTTGTTGAGCGAGGCGAGGGCCGCCAACACCCCAAACACCGCTAAACCTGCATAGCTCAGCCGGGGCCTGCGGCGCACCGTGAAGGCCAGCGCCGCCAATCCGCCGAGCGCGGCACAAAACAGTATGAAGCTCGGCCCGTCGAACACGGCAAGGCCTGCCAGCACCAGCAAACAGCCGCCCGCAGCGCCAAGCAGATCGGCCGCGTATAAACGCCCGATCGGCTCGTCGGACAATGTGAGCACAGCCGAAATCGCGATCCCCGAAAAATAAAACGGCAGCGAACAGGCGATGGTGGCTGCGACGAAGGCAGCGACGCTCATCGTGTTGACCCCGGTGCGCTCGAAACCGAGCGGCATCAGGTTCAACTGAATAAGCACCAGGGGAATAACCAGCGCATAACCGATGCAGGCGAGGCTCGCGCACCGCTCGAGATTCTCACCGCGGAAAACGTTCTGTTTCAGGTAAACCGTCACCGCCCCGGCAGTCATGCCCAACATCGCCGTGGATATGGCGAAGAACGCGAGGTGGTACCAAGTGATGACGCTGAGCAGCCTGACCAGGCTGATTTCCAGTGCCAGGGTCGAGAATGCGATCAGGGAGATGCCGGCATAAAGACGCATAGCTTCACTTGTGGGGCCCGCTGTGGTTCAACTTTAGGTCGGCGGCAAGCAGCGGCGCGGGCACGGTCACGCAGCCTGGGTCGTTACTTGAAAGGTAGAAGAAATATAAAAGCCCTGTTCCCCGAAGTTCACGGTTATTGAGTAACCATTGCCAATGCTTTGCGCGCGGGCCACCCCAAATCTCACCGAACGCCCTTTCCCAGACTATCCTGGTCCTGGGGCCAACAGCAACCCCCGGCAACGGCTCCATGCGTTGCGCTCGACTCTGGCTCCTGCTTCGTTCTACCTCGTCCTTGCATGGACTCGTACCTCCTGCATCCATGCACTAATGCCGCTGCCTGCAATTCGAAATTGAATTTGCGGCAAAAGCGTTTGCGCAAGGCGACACCTCGGGCAGGATTCACCCGCGACCCATAACGGTTTTTCTGATTGGCGCTAATCAGCCGATCGTTTTAGATCAAATTGACTTGGATCAAACACCAAATTGGAATAGTCGCTATTAAGCGATTTATTGGAATGCACGGTTTATCCGACAGGCGTAACATCACTCTGATATCTAATGTTTGAATTGTTTTCTGCGCGTGAATTAGATCAATGAACCTATCTGGCATTCTGGTGATAGTAGGGCCAGATCACTTTGAAGCGAGTGTTGAAAGCCTGAATAAATTACCAGGAGTTGAAGTTCATCGTACCGACGTGGCAACAGGCCGCATTGTCATCGTCCAGGAAGCCGAAAATGTCGGCGCTGAAGTAGAAGGGCTCAAACGCATAAAGCAACTCCCCCATGTCACCGTCGCGGAAATGGTTTATCACTATTGCGCCGAGGACGATCACATCCTCGAATCACAATCCGAAGAAATTGAACAACTAACGAAGCAGGTCACTGTACCAGCCTATTTAGATAACTGAACTAGCGGAGGCCAGCAATGGCAGTAACACGTCGAGATTTTATCAAGTCCAGCATTGCAGCAACTACGGCTGTGACCGTTGGTTTGCCACTTAGCCAGTCAGCGCGTGCAATGATCAATGAGGTCGAAAAAGGCTGGCAATGGGACAAAGGTGTTTGCCGTTTTTGCGGGACCGGCTGTGGCATTATGGTTGCAACCAAGGACGGCAAAATCATGGCCACCAAAGGTGATCCTGATGCACCTGTCAATCGTGGTCTGAACTGCATCAAAGGCTACTTCAACGCCAAGATCATGTACGGCAAGGATCGTCTTACTCAGCCATTAATGCGTATGACCAATGGCAAGTTCGACAAGAAAGGCAAATTCCATCCAATTTCCTGGGACCAGGCGTTTGATGAAATGGAAAAACAGGCCAAGAAAGCGCTCAAGGAAAAAGGCCCTACGGGGGTGGCTATTTTCGGCTCTGGTCAGTACACAATTCCC
>JAOTWM010000646.1 GCA_029862885.1 Gammaproteobacteria bacterium | reverse complement strand
TGCATTACGGCACACCAAATACCGGACTCGCACTGCAATCTGGCATGACATTTACAATCGAACCAATGATAAATGCCGGCGCAAAGGAAACCCGATTGCTTGCCGACGGCTGGACGGTGGTCACCCGGGATCATGGCCTGTCCGCTCAATGGGAGCACACTGTCTTGGTTACCGACGGTGGCTATGAAATACTCACCTTGTCACCGGAAGCTAGCGCACCAATTCCTAAACCCTAGGCATGCATATCGCTAAGACGCGTCTGCTCGATGCGAACAATTTTAAATCCACACTCGATCGTTCCCCAGAGCCAATCGCCGTGTTTCGCGAGCACCTTCAGCACGGCCGCGATACCTTAATCCAGTACTACCTTGACGGCGCACTGGCCCAGGAAGTCGTTTATCACAACGCGTGGTTGGTGGATCAATTTGTGTGCGCGGCTTGGCAGCATTGCGCTGGCACTACCGATCCCGACACGGGGATAGCGCTCGTGGCCGTCGGAGGGTATGGCCGCGGCGAACTGCACCCGTATTCCGATGTCGATTTGATGCTGCTACTGCGCGCCCGCTCGGCGCCTGATTTGCGCGCGTTCGCGGAACGATTCGTCCGTTTTCTCTGGGATATTGGACTTGATGTCGGCCACAGCGTACGGACCGTTGCCGACAGTATCCGCGAAGCGCGACGCGATATCACCATTGCCACCAACATTATGGAATCTCGCCACCTTACGGGCGATGAGAACCTGACCGAGGCGATGCAGGCGCGAACGGCGGCACCACGCTTATGGCCGGCACGACGATTTTTCGAAGCAAAGTGGGATGAACAAATCGCCCGCCACGCGCGCTTTGACGACACCGCTTACAACCTCGAACCTAATCTTAAAGAAGGACCCGGTGGGTTGCGTGACATCCATATGATTGGTTGGGTCGCACGGCGCTATTTTGGTGGCACCGAACTGAAAGATCTAGTGGCGCACGGCTTCCTGAGCGAGGACGAACACCGCACCCTAATACGCGGAAGAAACTTCTTATGGCGACTGCGCATAGGTCTGCATCTTCTCGCGAAACGTCGCGAGGACCGCCTATTGTTCGATCATCAACGAACACTAGCGCAACAATTTGGCTATATCGACCGTAACAACAATCTCGCTGTCGAACAATTGATGAAACGTTATTACCGTACCATCAAAGAATTGCGGCTGTTAAACGAAATCTTGTTGCAGCATTTTCAAGAAGCAATCCTATCGCGCCGTGGTGTTCGCCGAATTAATATTAATCGTCGGTTTCGGTCGGTAGATCGGTTTCTGGAGGCCTCACATTCCAATGTATTTGAGCGAGCCCCGTTCGCCCTGCTGGAAACGTTTCTAATTTTGCAACAAAACGAGAAAATCAAAGGGGTGCGCGCCAGCACGATCCGGTTGATTCGCGAAAACCTGCACCGCATCGACTCCGATTTTCGCCGCGATATACGGTGTCGCACTATATTTATGGAGATTTTGCGCCAACCCCATGGCCTGACCCATGCATTGCGGCGTATGAACGCGTACGGAGTGCTCGGGGCATATATACCGATCTTCGGTCGAATTGTAGGCCAAATGCAGCACGACCTGTTTCATGTGTACACGGTAGATGCACATTCTCTGTTCGTGGTGCGAAACCTTCGTCGTTTCGCAGTCGCTCGGTTTGCGCACGAATACCCCCATGCAAATGAAATAATGGCGCGATTATTCAAACGCGAACGCCTATATTTGGCCGGGTTGTTCCATGACGTAGCAAAAGGCCAAGGTGGCGATCATTCGGTGCTCGGTGAGAAACAAGCATTTGAGTTTTGCAAAACTCATGATTTAAGCGACTATGACGCGCATTTTGTCGCCTGGCTGGTACGTCACCACTTGTTACTATCGTGGACCGCACAGCGCGAGGATATATCGGACCAAGCTGTGATCGCGCGATTTGTGCAAATCGTCGGCGACCAGGAACATCTCGACAACCTTTATCTACTCACGATGGCCGATATCCGCGGCACCAGCCCCCACGTCTGGAACACTTGGAAGGGCCGGCTATTGTCGGATTTGTACAGTGCAGCGTCGCGCGCCCTGCGCCATGGATTGGCCAACCCGGTGCAACTCGACGATCGCATTCGCGAACTTAAGCACGATGCCCTCGGCTGTCTCGCGGGCCTCCATGTAGACGAAGATAATGCGAAACGATACTGGGATTATCTTGATCCGGAGTATTTCCTGCGTCACGACGCGGAGACCGTAGCGTGGCACACTCACCGTATCGTTAACGCGCGACTGGTAGATCTACCGTTGGTAGCCGCACGCTATCATCCGGCAATTGGGGCGGCACAATTCCTTATATTTGCGTCCGAAAGCGACACATTACTATCGTCCGTAGCGGGCGGTTTCGACCGGCGAAATCTGAATATTGTCGATGCCCGTATTCATTCGGCCAAGGCGGGGCTCGCCTTATTAGTATTTGTCGTGCTTGGTCGACGCGGGGAAGATCTCGAGGACCCCGAACAGGTCCATCAGCATG
>JAOTWM010000164.1 GCA_029862885.1 Gammaproteobacteria bacterium | reverse complement strand
AGAAAGCCTTCGGCGGCAGCTACTGGAACCCCATCCCCTAGGCGGCGGGACCGTCACACTAACACTGCCTCGAACCTTGAAACACTTTCCGATCGACACCCGGGTGACATTTTCTGACCCGGCAGATGCTCAATACACGACCATGGAGGTCATGGCGCAAGATCGACCCGGCTTGTTATATCACGTATCAAAAGCACTGTTACACTGCAAAGTGCGTCTGCTATCTGCGAAAATCACGACATTCGGAGAACGGGCTGAGGACGTGTTTTTCATTGTCGATCGAGATGGAGAATTAGTAAGCGACGCGAAGCAACGGGAGTGCCTTACGGCGAGCATCCATGCTGCATTGGATTCCACGCCGATAGTGGCAACGACATCTGTTTAACGCTATCGGTAGTGAATAGAACGGTACTATTGTCAATGGTGTTGTCATCGTGAAACATTTGATAGAAATCATCGAAGAGGCATTTGAGGAACGAGCCCAAATTACGGCCGATACCGTGAGCCGCGAAATTCGCGATGCTGTGTTTGCCACGATCGATCTATTGGATCGCGGCGAGGCCCGGGTCGCCGAGCCGAATGGTGACGGGTGGCAAGTCAACGAATGGCTGAAAAAGGCTGTGTTATTGTCATTTCGAATTACCAATAACGAGGTCATCGATAGTGGTTTTACGAAGTTTTACGACAAGGTTCCCACTAAATTTTTACAGCACGACGGCGCGCGCTACGAACGCGACGGCTACCGCGTCGTGCCACCCGCTACGGTTCGCAAAGGCGCGTTCATCGCTCGCAACGTGGTGCTCATGCCGAGCTACGTAAATATCGGTGCGTATGTTGATGCAGGAACTATGGTGGACACCTGGGCGACAGTGGGTTCCTGCGCCCAAATTGGCAAGAACGTGCATCTGTCCGGTGGGGTCGGAATTGGCGGGGTGCTCGAACCCCTGCAGGCTGCGCCCACCATAATTGAGGACGATTGTTTTATCGGTGCGCGCAGCGAAGTCGTCGAAGGCGTCATTGTCGGCCGCGGCTCGGTCCTTTCCATGGGCGTATTTATCGGCCAAAGCACCAAGATTTATGACCGCGCGAGCGGCGAAGTATCATTCGGAAAAGTACCGCCCGGTTCGGTGGTGGTGGCCGGATCGCTTCCCGCGGACGACGGCTCCCATAGTCTCTACTGCGCCATCATCGTAAAGCACGTCGATGCACGCACTCGTTCCAAGGTGGGTCTTAACGAATTGCTGCGAACCGACTGATTGTACCGTCAACACCGTAATGCGTCACCGATGTTTCGCACACTGGTAACTTCGAGTCCCTCCAACTGTTCTTTGGGTCGGTTGCCCTCGGCAATTATCGCGCGCTTAAAGCCGAGCTTCTGTGCTTCCCGCAGACGATCCAGTCCGTTTTGCACTGGTCGTACTTCACCCGCCAAACCGACCTCCCCAAAAGCGACGGTGGCGGGCGGCAAAACCTGATCACTGTAGCTCGACGCAATCGCCAGCACGGTGGCAAGATCGGCCGCGGGTTCAATTACGCGAATACCGCCGACGATATTCACGAATACGTCCTGATCGTGCAATGAGATCCCGGCATGCCGGTGCATGACCGCCAGCAGCATACCCAATCGAGTCTGTTCTATTCCCACTGCCAAACGTCGCGGGTTAGCGAGCACACTCGCGTCCACCAGTGCCTGCACTTCGACCAGCAACGGCCGGCTGCCTTGCTGTGTCGCGAACACGATGCTGCCCGAACCGGGGTTTGAGTTTTGATGCACGAACATCGCCGATGGATTATTCACCTCTCGCAAACCGGCGTCGGTCATCGCGAATACACCAATTTCGTTGATTGCACCAAATCGATTCTTCACTGCCCGGATCAATCGAAATCGACTCGTATCGTCACCCTCGAAATACAAAACCGTATCAACGAGATGCTCCAACACGCGCGGTCCCGCCAAAAAACCCTCTTTCGTCACGTGCCCCACCAATACGACACAACAGCCGCTGGAT
The DNA here is from genome assembly GCA_029862885.1 of Gammaproteobacteria bacterium. Classification (GTDB taxonomy): domain Bacteria; phylum Pseudomonadota; class Gammaproteobacteria; order Arenicellales; family JAOTWM01; genus JAOTWM01. The sequence continues at coordinate 7,873 of JAOTWM010000164.1, read as the reverse complement.
TTCGCATACCGCACGAATTCCGCCGCGCAATCCCGAACTTGGCTTACGCTGCCCGGTGCCGACTGCAACCAGTCCGTATGAAACGTCTGTATCGAATCCAATACCATAACCGTGGGACGCTCGCTATCGGCGGCCGGCAGTATTTGCTGCACGCGAGTTTCGGCCAAAATCCGTAACCCGCCGCTGGCTAAGCGTAAGCGTTGCGCCCTTCCGGCCATCTGCTGGGCCGACTCCTCACCACTCACGTACAACACCGGGTGATCAGCGCTGACGGCCGCCAACGCCTGCAATAATATCGTCGACTTGCCGATTCCTGGATCGCCACCGACGAGAATAGCCGACCCAGCAACCAGCCCACCACCCAACACGCGATCCAGCTCAGCGAAACCGCTCGAGAATCGCTGCAGCGATTGCAATTCGATATTTTCTATGCTTTGGACCGAAGCAACCGGTTGGTTCGCACTCACCCGACGACCCGGCGAACCCATCGGCGCGACCTCCTGCATTGAGTCCCAGGCCCGACAGTCCGGGCATTGGCCCATCCACTTCGGAGCCGCCGCACCACAGGCATCACAAACATATGTGGTTCTTGGCCTCGTGGCCATCAGCGATGCAGATTCATTGTTGGGTAACCCCCTTACGCTTCGCCAATGTAAATTCTCGGCACCCGTTTCGTGACACCGCATAATATTTCATAACCGATCGTTGCAGCGTTGTCTGCGACCTCCTCAACGGCGAGCCCGGAACCCCACAATATGACCTCGTCGCCGAGCGCCACATTTGGGTGCATGGACACATCGACACTCATCAAATCCATGGACACGCGACCTGCAATTGGCGCGCGGCGGCCGTCGATCAACACCGCGCTTTTGGCTGCGGTGTGCCGTGGATAACCATCGCCATAGCCGCATGCCACGACCGCGAGACGCGCGGTGCGCTTGGCAGTCCACGCGCCCCCGTAACCCACGTGCTCACCCTCCAGCACCGTTTTCAACGCGATTACCTCGGATTTCAACGTCATAACCGGGCGTAGCCCAAGCTCGGTGCCGGTCTGCGAACGCAGCGGCGATACCCCGTATAACATCACTCCGGGCCGCACCCAATCAAAATGGCTGGCGGGCCAAGCGACAACGCCCGCGGAATTCGCGACACTGCGGTCGAGCCCACGTCCATCCGTACAGCGTCTAAAGGTGGCAATTTGCTGACGCGAGAACGGATCTTCTGGATCGTCCGCATTGGCTAAATGCGACATAAGCAACACGCGGCGGACACTGGCACACCGTTGTGTATTGCTGATAATCGTGCCCACCTCAGCTTCGTCAAAACCAACCCGGTGCATACCGGTATCGATCTTTATCCACACGTCGCACTGCCCAGAGCAGCTGGTCTGCTCCAACAATTCGAGCTGTTCCCGACAATGCACCATCGGCGCAATATCGTGTTGCAGCAACACCGGGACCTCAGTGGCAGAGCTGAAAGATCCGAATACGACAATTGGTTTATGCACACCGAGTTCCCGCAACAGTACGGCTTCATCGACGGAGGCAACACCAAAGCCATCGCCGTCCATCAATGCCGTAGCCACTGCCTGCGATCCATGACCGTAGGCGTCGGCCTTGACTACGCTTAATATCTGCGCTGCACCGACTGCCTTTCGGACTTGCTGGAAATTGTGCCGCAGTGCGCCGAGGTCTATACAGGCACGAACCGCTCGCGACATCAGAACGTATCGGCGTACGCAGAGGGCGCGTAGTTCTCGAAACGCGTATATTCGCCTAAGAATGTCATACGCACGGTACCGATGGGGCCGTTGCGCTGCTTGCCGATAATAATTTCTGCCGTGCCCTTATCCTGACTGTCTTCGTTATAGACTTCGTCACGATAGATAAAAACGATGACATCCGCATCTTGCTCAATACTTCCCGATTCCCGCAAATCCGACATTACCGGACGTTTATTGGGCCGTTGCTCAAGGCTGCGATTAAGCTGCGACATAGCCACCAACGGTACCTTCAGCTCTTTCGCCAAAATCTTCAGCGAGCGCGTAATTGCAGAAATTTCGGTGGCGCGGTTCTCGTTACCATCGCTGCCCTGCATAAGTTGCAGGTAGTCCACTATGATCATTCCCAAGCCATGTTCGCGGGCCAGACGTCGTGCACGGGTACGAAGTTCGAGGGGCGTCAACGACGGTGTGTCATCGATATAAATAGGCGCGTCGTTTAACATCCCGACTGCTGAGGTGAGGCGTGGCCAATCGTCGTCGTTAAGTTTTCCGGTTCGTATTCTATGTGCGTTGATGCGACCCAATGACGCCAGCATCCGTAAGGCGAGTTGTTGACCGGGCATTTCCATACTGAATACCGCAACCGGTAATTTACTTCCGACCGCGGCGTTTTCAACGATATTCATCGCCAACGACGTTTTGCCCATTGACGGGCGCCCCGCAATGATCACGAGATCAGACGGTTGCAGGCCCGAAGTCATTTCGTCGAGATCGGAAAAACCGGTCGCGACCCCCGTTACCGCATCGCCCGACGCAAACAGCTCTTCGATGCGATCGATAGCCTGACTTAGCAAGCCCCGCAATGGCGTGAAGCCGCTGCCGCGCCGTGAATCGGTTTGTGCAATCTCGAATACCGATTGTTCGGCAAAATCAAGAACTTCACCGGGAGTACGACCTTCGGTGTTATAGGCCCGCTCGGCGATATCACCGGAAGCCGTAATGAGCTGACGCAGGATTGAACGGTCCCGAACGATCTGGGCATAGGCACCGAGATTGGCAGTACTTGGTGTGTTGCGTGCCAACTGACCGATATAGGCCAACCCGCCAACCGCGTCCAACTCACCGTTTTTCTGCAGCCAATCCGAGGTGGTAACAACATCGACCGGGCTGTTCTCCTCATGCAGATCACTGATCGCATGATATATCTGTCGGTGCGATTGAGTGTAGAAGTCGCCGGCGCTGATCAGCTCGGCGATTTCGTCCCATCGGGCACTGTCCAGCAACAATCCCCCGAGCACCGATTGCTCGGCCTCAAGCGCCTGCGGAGGCAGCTTCAGGGATTGCGTCACGCGCTCGGCGGTTGTGGACAAGGACTCTATCCCTCAGCGCGGCTTGCGCCCGAGATGTAGCATTTTCAGAACCGGTTACTTACTCCGGCGCCGTATCGTCGCGCTCCTCGACAACGGATACCTGCACCGTAATCTTAACCTCAGGGTGCACCACGACTTCAATCTCGTGAACGCCAATCTGCTTGATCGGACCCTCTGGAAGATGGACCTCCGACTTCGCGATTTCGGCACCCGATATGCTCATCGCCTCGGCAATTTCGGTAGCGGTCACCGACCCGAACATTTTGCCTTCATCGCTGATACGTCGTGCAAACATGATCTCGGTTGCCGCGCTCGCGACACGATCCTTAGCGGCCTGCAGGCGTTGCTCAGCGTCTTTCTGAAAATCCTGGCGACGCGCTTCGACTGCGGCACGTGCTTCGGGCGTCGCGATCATCGCTTTATGGGTCGGAATGAGATAATTACGAGCGTAACCGCGTTTGACCTTTACCTCATCACCCAGGTCACCAAGATTTTGAATGCGTTCGAGCAAAATAACGTCCATCGAATCTCCCTACACGCATTCAGTGTTGGTCGCTATACGGCAGCAACGCCAAAAACCGAGCACGCTTGATGGCGGTCGATAGTTGCCGTTGGTAACGTGCTTTTGTACCGGTGTTGCGGCTGGGAATAATCTTCCCCGACTCGGATATGTAGTTTTTCAGCGTCGCAAGATCCTTGTAGTCGATTTCTTCAACTCCGGTGGCCGTAAATCGGCAAAACTTTCTACGTCGAAAATATCTACTCATCTTTCAGTTCTCCCGATTCATCATCTGCCGCCGGTTGTTCAATTTCGGCGTCGCCATCAGCGGCGCTGTCGGCGTACGATTCATCCACGCCTGCCTCTAAATCCGGTTCTCCTGGCCGTTCATCGTCCGTATCGCGCTCGGCGCGTTCAGCTCGTTCCGCCCGTGCTGCGGCCTCGGCTTCCGCGCTACGCCGGGACTCCTCTTCCGTTTCCTTCAGCAGTTCCGAGGACTCGGTCACCGCCTTGTCGCGTCGAATTACGAGGCTTCTGATCACCGCGTCGTTGAAGCGAAATACACTCTCGAGTTCATCGCGAGCCTCGGAGCTGCACTCGACATTCATAAGCACATAATGGGCCTTATGAATCTTATTGATGGTGTAGGCTAGCTGCCGGCGCCCCCAATCTTCTTGACGATGGACCGTGCCGCCGCCGGCTTCGATAATGCCGCGGTAGCGCTCCACCATTGCCGGAACTTGCTCACTTTGATCCGGATGGACCAGAAATACTATTTCGTAATGCCGCACGTGACGCTCCCTATGGTTAGTGCCCCCCGGACAGGCCGGTGGAGCAAGGAGGATTGAAAATTCAAGGGCCCGGGAGTCTAGCGATTTCCGTTCGCAAACGCAACGTACGACCAAAAGTGACGCAAGTCACAAGCCGGTCTTTGAGCTAGTCGGTTCCAGCCGCTGCCGGTCCAGCATAAGGCTTTCCATACGGCCGGCTCGATCCAACAACACCCGGTGTTCTTCGACCGCGTGCAGCCGCGCGTCGGTTTTGTCGATTTGATGACCCACCGCATAACTCTTCGGTGGTCCTGACGCGAGCCCGATTAGCGCCCGAGCATACTGTTCATCATCGCTGGCCACGACCCCCAGTAATTTTAGTTGTAATCGTGTCTCCGGTGCCGCGGTGACCGTTTTGACGGGGTTTGCCGCAGTCGTTCCGAACAGGTGTGCCGCAATGATGTCGTTAATTCGGTATTCGGCGGTGGCTGCTTTCGGCGCCAGGGGCGCCCCTACCTTCACGCTCGTAGTAGTCGGTGTACGCAATCTCTCATAGCGTAACCAACCATTCCAAATCACCCACGCCAACCACGCCAACGCAATAACAATTGCGAACACACCGATCGATTTAATTGTCCGCGCGTCCATCTGTATCGCCATTGTAGACCACCGGCGCGCTACTGTCAGCGATCTCGGGGAGCCCGTGATTGTTGGGTTGCCACACTTCTGTTAAATTCGCGTTCGCCCTAGTTACGGAGAGTTCGACGTACCTTGAGTCACTATCAGGTTGCTTCAACTACGCTGCGCGAAACGATCGACGACGAGATGGTCTTGCTGAACCTCGACAGCGGCGAATATTTCGGTTTGGATGCCAACGGCCGGCGATTCTTCGAGGTATTATGCGAACATTCCACGATCGACGACAGCGTTGCCTGTTTGCAGTCGGAATACGATGTGGACAGCGAGCGACTGGCACGCGATTTCCGCGAACTGGTTAATGAGTTGCTAGAGCATGGCTTGCTGGAACGTAGCAAGTAGCATTACGGTATTCGGGCACTTCACCAGACTGCCCGCACGCCACAAGATTTGGCTCGCCGAAGCGTGGTTGATGTTGCTCTGGGCCTATTTCCAAACCCGGCGTCCGTTCCATACGTGGCGCCGGCATCTGCTCGCAATTCCGAAATCCCCAACTGACCGGCACTGCCGGACTCAACCGACCGAACTATTCGACACCCTGAGTCGTCTCATCGATGCGGCCGCGAATCGGCATATTGTGCGCATGACCTGTTTGCCGAGATCACTGACTCTACAACGAATGCTCGCGCGGCTCGGCGTTACAGCGACGATTCGTAGTGGGTTGCTGCCGACGGATGCAGGACTCGAGGCGCATGCGTGGGTAGAGTTGGACTCAGTGGCGCTGGACTCGCGGCCCGACACGGCAGTTAATTTTCACGTTTTGGATATGAAATCGCACCGAAAACTTCTATTCGAATCTAATACGTCGTAATCACAGCGCGTCGAGATTGGTCTCGCCGGTACGAATACGAATTATCTGTTCAACGTCGTAGATAAATATTTTGCCATCGCCGATCTTTTCAGTCTTCGCCGCACTTACGATCGCCTCAATAACCTGCTCGAGGATATCGGCACCCACCGCCACCTCCAGTTTTACTTTCGGCACGAAGTCCACCACATACTCGGCGCCCCGGTAGAGTTCGGTGTGACCTTTCTGCCGACCAAAACCCTTAACTTCGGTAACCGTCATGCCCTTTATACCTACTTCTGCGAGGGCGTCCCTTACATCGTCCAACTTGAACGGTTTAATGATGGCGGTAACCAACTTCATCGTTCGCTCCTACAGAATTCTCAACAATTTGACTTCGAATCTTGCCGCGGATTCTAGCATAGGATCATTTCGGTAATGCCGCGCGACACCGCTACAACGATGCGCTTGCCGATATGTACTCATTGGCCCATGTGCCAAATTTATTACTGGAAATCAGTCTCGCGATCGCCTCGAGATCGGGTTGGAAATAGCGATCGCGGTCCCAATACGCCGCCACTTTGCGAATCTCATACCAATACTTTTCGAGTTCGTCATTCGACTTCAACGGCCTACGTAATTCTATTCCTTGGCTCGCGGCAAGCAACTCGATCGCAATGATATATCGTGTATTCAGGTTTAGCTCACGCAGGCGTCGGGCCGCAAAAGTAGCCATACTGACGTGATCTTCTTGATTCGCTGAAGTAGGCAGGCTATCAACGCTGGCCGGATGGGCGAGGCTCTTGTTTTCGCTTGCCAATGCCGCTGCGGTAACCTGGGCAATCATGAAACCGCTGTTAATGCCTGCGTCTTTCACCAGAAACGCCGGTAGTTGACTCATACTTGCGTCCATTAATAATGCGATGCGACGTTCGGCCAGTGCTCCAATTTCCGCAATTGCGAGCGCCATGTTATCGGCAGCAAATGCAATCGGCTCGGCGTGAAAATTACCGCCGGATAGCACGTCACCCCGATCGACAAAAATCAGCGGATTATCGGACACCGCGTTGGCCTCAATGGCGATTATGCGCGCGGCGTTGCGCAATTGATCGAGACAAGCTCCCATCACTTGCGGTTGACAACGTAATGAATACGGATCCTGAACTTTATCGCACTCCGCATGGGATTCGGCAATTTCGCTCGGCGCTAACAATTGCCGATAGATGCGTCCGGCTTCGATCTGACCGTGTTGGCCACGCACGACCTGAATTCGCTCATCAAACGGCACACGGCTCGCGAGTGTGGCTTCAACCGTGAAACTGCCTGCCACCAAGGCGGCATTAATATTCTGTTCCGCTTCAAACAAGCCACGCAGCGCCAACGCCGTCGAAACCTGAGTGCCGTTGAGCAGCGCTAACCCCTCTTTCGCCGCTAATTGCAAAGGTTCCATTCCAACTTCCGCGAACGCATCGTGGCTATCGCGTAATATTCCATCGATAAAGACCTTACCCGTGCCAATTATCGGTAGACTCAAATGCGCCAACGGCGCCAAATCACCGGACGCCCCAACGGATCCTTTTTCCGGAATCGCAGGATAAATGCTGTGATTAAGCATCGACTGCAGCAGTTCAATGACAATCCGGCGAACACCCGATACGCCCTGCGCGAGGCCATTTATTTTCAGCAATAGAATCAAACGTACCGTTGCCGCATCGAAATAATCGCCGACACCGGTAGCGTGGGACAAAATCAAGTTGTGCTGTAGTTCATTCAGCAACCCCGAGTCGATCCGTTTTTGTGCAAGTTGACCGAAACCTGTGTTAACACCGTAAACGCTGTCGCCACTGCCGACCTTGTCCTGTACCACGGATTGAGCCCCGTCGATCAACGACCAGGCAGCATCGTCAATCGCGAGCTTCGTTGCTTCGAAATACACACGGCGCAATTGCTCGAGGCTTAAAGCGCCGGGGTGCAACGTCAGGATGTCTGTATTCATTGGGCACTCCGCAGAACGCTCAGGGTTCGCTT
>JAOTWM010000610.1 GCA_029862885.1 Gammaproteobacteria bacterium | reverse complement strand
TTTATTTGGGCCGTGCTTGTATTGGCCCGCAAATATATTGAATAGGATAAAGAATGCTGTTTGACTGCCATTAGTGAGCGCGATGTTGGCGGGCGTGATCGGCCAGCCGAGTTCACTGCGTAATAACTCGGCCAGTGCATCGATAAAGCCGGAATGTCCCTGTGGCCCATCGTATTCGCCGATAACGCGCTCGAATCGCGAGCCGTCGTCCAGTAGCTCGCCCATGCGTTCGCGAAACACCTGTTCAACGGCAGGAATGCGGGCTGGATTGCCGCCGCCAAGCATGTACGTTTTTTCGGCGCTGGACATCGCAGCGCCGAGGTCACCCATAAGCTGAAGAATTCCGGAATCGGCTCCGAATTTGTTACCGAACGCGGAACGATCCATCAACGCACGATTTCGGATTCGACTTCCAGTGTTTGGTCGGCTTGCGAGGAGGTTGTGAGGACGCTGGTATCGCCAGCGATCGTTTGTTGCAACTCGCCACCCGGGCGCGATGCAACAATGTAGTCCGCTAATACTCGGGTGGCTTCATCGAGTAATACATCGCCAGGAAATTCGGTGTCGTCGGTGTCGTCGGTGTCGTTGCCCTCGTCCGTCGTATCAATGCTGCCGACCGTTTCCAATCCAAGCGCCGTGCGCAAGCGATTTTCCCGGGCCAGTGATTCGCTTGCGCGCTGTTCTTGTTGTTCCCGACGCTGCATCTCCAGCAATGAAATTTCTTTGCGCGCAGCGTTTGCGGCGCGTTCTTCGGCCTCCGCGATGAGGTAGGTAAATCCGGCATCGTTACCGATTCGATGTTCGTGCCGGCTACGCGTTTTTATGAACGGATCCGGACCGTCGTGAAATCGATGCCGCTGAAACGCTGTCGGCTGGATGGCCGCCCACGGCAGAGCGTTTTCCAGACTGCGTTCACCTTGATCGTCCGCATCGATTACCGTCGGGAATACGATATCCGGCACGACACCACGGTGTTGTGTGCTTTCACCGTTGATTCGAAAGAACTGCGCAACGGTAAGTTTCAGTTGTCCGAGCGGGGTGTCGTCGCCGCCCGCGAAGCGGTCAAGGCTGAAAAGATTTTGTACTGTGCCTTTGCCGAAGGTCGGCTCACCGATGATAATACCACGGCCGTAGTCTTGAATCGCACCCGCAAAAATTTCCGATGCCGAGGCACTTTGGCGATCAACCAGGACAGCCAATGGGCCTTCATAAACGATCGCAGGATCGGGGTCGACGTTGACTTGCAATCGACCGGACGAGTCCTTGACCTGGACTACCGGGCCGGACTCGATGAACAATCCGGTAAGGCTGGTGGATTCCGACAGCGAGCCGCCACCGTTGCCCCGTAAATCCATAACGATGCCGTCGACTCCGGCATCCTCTAGTTCCGTCAATAAGTTGCCGACATCCCGCGTGGTGCTACGGAAGTCTGCGTCACCGCGGCTCTTGGCTTCGAAATCCACATAAAAAGCCGGTAGCTCGATGACGCCGATGGTTTGTGTGCGCCCACCGCTTTCAACACGATGAATCGATTTCTGTGCGGCCTGTTCGTCGAGTTGTATGCGGTTCCGCGTCAACGTAATGTTTTTAATCGGCCCTTCCGGTCCCGCGTTTTTCGGTAAAATATCCAATCGCAACACGGTGCCTTTCGGGCCGCGAATCAGGTCAACCACATCGTCGAGCCGCCAGCCAATCACGTCCACCATCGCTTCGTCGACACCCTGTCCGACACCGACGATCCGATCCCCGGATTTGAGCTGCTCACTTTTATCGGCCGGCCCGCCCGGCACCACGCTACGCACTTCTGTATAGTCGTTTTCGGTCTGTAACACGGCACCAATGCCTTCGAGCGATAGACTCATTCGGATTTTGAAATTCTCTGAGGTGCGCGGTGAAAAATACGCGGTGTGCGGCTCGACCGTGGACACGTAAGCATTGACAAAATATTGAAATACATCGTCGGCATTGAGTTGTGTGGTACGGCGCTCCAGACGTCGATAGCGTTTGCGCAGGGTATCCACAATATCGGCATCGTCTTTACCGGTAAGCCGTAGGTTCAGTACGTCGTTCTTGACACGTTTACGCCAGATGTTGTCGAGTTGTTCTTGCGACTGCGCCCACTCAACGTCGCGTCGGTCATACCGGTATTGTTCATCGATGGCAAAATCGAAGGGCTTTTGCACGAGTGATTCGGCGAACGCTACACGTTCTTGTACGCGTTTGTGAAATACCGTGAAGATCGCATAAGCGGGCTTGAGTTCGGCACTTTTCAGATAGTCATCGAAGTTGTTCTTTGAGCGTTCGAATTGGCGAATATCCTCGATTAGAAAATAGCTGCGATTGGAATCGAGATTTTCGATAAATTGTTGTAACAACGCACGCGACAATTCGTCATCGAGCCGGGTCTTGCGATAGTGATAACGCTCCATGAGATGCGTAATCAGGCGCGTCGCACGAATATGTTTCGGTGACGGCGCGAGCGACGCTTCGGTCGCGGCCGTGCTAGGACCGACCGCACCGGCTGTCAGGGCTACTACGAATCCAAATATCGCAGCGGTTGGCCACCAACGCCGCAACCTCGATGTGTGTGGGTGGGTATTAACGGGGTATGCCACGTCCTTAATATCTCCTAATCAATGTTTGGTATAGGCACATCGGTTCGCGGTACCGGTGCAAGGCCGCTGTCCGTAATCATACGGCCTGATCATATCGTTATTTCGATTCCAGCACTCATAAAATCCCTCGGTCACAATACTACCAATCCTCCACATTATTCTTAATCGATATCAAAAAATTAATAATTTCTTTTAATA
>JAOTWM010000609.1 GCA_029862885.1 Gammaproteobacteria bacterium | reverse complement strand
GCTGGGGGAAAGGCACGATCAAGCCGAACACCACCGCTGGCAACTTCATACCCTCGCCGGGTTGTATGTTTATAACCCCAGCATGGTCATTGGATTCGAAATGTTTCCACGTTTCGTTCAATCGGCGCTGGACCGATGGATTGCGGGTGAACTCGACGAATCGGCGTTTCTGAAGGCGGCACGATGGGATGAGGTGTGGGGTTATGAGGCTAAGTTCTACACGCCGTTGTTTCATTTTGCGCGTCAGAACCGGATCCCGATGGTGGCACTCAACGTCGAGCGTTCGCTGATCTCCGATATCCGTGACAAGGGCTGGGACGCCATACCGGTCAATCGGCGCGAAGGCGTTACCACGCCGGCACCGATTAGCGACGGTTATCGGCGTGCGTTGGCGGCTGTCTATCTCATCAAACTTCAAATGAGTGACGGCGACGACTCGGCCGAGCTGGGAGAATGGAGCGAGGAACGTATTCAGGAGACGCTTGATGACGAGGAGTTTCAACGCTTTGTTCAGGCGCAGTCAACTTGGGACCGCGCCATGGCGCAAGGATTGACCCAGGCAAGACAAGAAACCGGTGCGGCGTTAGCGGTCGGCGTAATGGGGAGCGGGCACGTCGAGTTTGGTTATGGTGTTGCGCATCAACTCGCGGACCTCGGCGTTAACGAGGTGGCGACGACGTTTGCACTCGAGTCGACCGACGACTGCGCAAGCATCGAGCCCGGCGTCGCGGATGCCGTATTTGTCGTCGATACCCTCAGTATTCCGCAAGTGCAGCGCCAACTACTGGGCGTGATGATTGAAGGGTCGGACCAGGGGGTTCGCGTGACGCACGTCACCGAAGCGAGTGTGGCGGAAGCGGCCGGAATCGAGGCGGGAGACACTATCACCCAGGCGGCGGGGCAGGCGATCAACAAAACCACCGAGCTGATCGCCATTGTAAAGCGCCATGCCCCGGGCACCTGGCTGCCTTTGACTGTGCAACGCGGCGATCAAAGCATGCAAATCGTTGCTAAGTTTGCGCCGCTTGCCGAGAGCGGCGAGTGATCCATAGTGCGACGCGATACGCAGGATTCTGTATCCGCATACGAGCATATTTTAATACGGAATTAAGTGAGTTGGCGCCCGGCTATTTGCAGGCGGCGGCCGGGTATCTCGAACGTTTCAGTAGGTTGATCGGGCCCTACGCGTATTCCGATTTCCACATCGTCTCGTCGCCGGCACCGGTTGGTTTAGGTTATCCAAATCTTACTTATGTTGGCCGCAGGGTATTGCCGTTGCCCTATATGCGCGGCCGCTCGCTGACCCACGAGGTGTTGCACAGTTGGGTGGGGAAACGGTGTGTATGTCGATCACACCTAAGGCAATTGGTCTGAGGGATTGACCACTTATCTGGCCGACTATGGGATAAACAGCGACGATCCCGACACCGCCCGTGAGATGCGATTATTCTGGCTCCGGGACTATGCGGCATTGCCGGCCACACGCGACGCACCGGTGGCGAATTTCACGGCCAAGTTTCACAATGCCGATCAGGTAATCGGCTATAACAAGGCCGCTTTCTTGTTTCATATGCTTCGCTCGGAACTGGGCGATACGGCTTTTGCGTCCGCGCTGCCGGCTTTTTGGCGTGATCATCGATTCGGTGTTGCCGATTGGGATGGTCTGCGCAGGAGTTTTGAACGGGCCTCAAACCGGGACCTGGGTGATTTCTTCGTACTGTGGCTGCAACACGCGGGCGCCCCGCGCTTACCAGTTGTTGGACGCGCGTATCGCGGGAGATGGAAGTAAGCTTCACCTGAAGCTGGCACAAGAGTTTTCTGGTGTTCGAGGGGAGTAGCGCCGCGGTGTCGGGCGTGTGGGATGTGCAACAGAGCTCGTTGTTCCGATCCGTTGCGCATCGAACGCTTGCCCGGGTTCTTATAGCTTGTTACCGTTTATTTATCCCTCAATTTTCTCTAGGATTTCCTCGCTGTCGAGCACGTCTTCCGGGACGCTGAAGCTGTCCTCGGCAGTGGTGTTAACCAACCGGTAGATATTGATGCGATGGTTGATGAAATCGGCGACATAGATACGGTCATGGGCATCGATGTCGATCGCGGTCGGGTTTTTCATCATGCCGGGGATGGGCCCGAAGCCACCGAAAAACAACAGTATCTGGCCTTCGCTGTTGAACAGTTGCACGTTCGACCAACCGGAGTCCACAACATACAAATTACCAAAGCTGTCCAGGGCAACTCCCTTCGGCTTGTCGAACATCCCCCACGCATCACCCCGCTCACCGTACTTTTTCAAGTAGTTGCCTTCGGCGTCGAACACTTGCACCCGACTGTTCAAGGTGTCGGCGACGTACACGTTGCCCTCGCGGTCGACGGTAACGTAGGTGGGAAATAACAACTCGCCCTCGGCCCCACCCTTGCCCTTGCCGATCTTCCCGATAAGCTCGCCATTGGTATTGAACACCTTGATGTTGTGCCCCTGTTGTATCTCGCTGGTTGGCTCACTGCGGCCGGTGTCGATGAGATAGAGCCTGCCACGGGCGCGGTCGATGGCGATACCCGCGGGCCGTTCGATGCTGGGGTCGGTGAAGCTGCGTAGTTGGATTCCATTTGGGTCGTACACCACGACCCGTTTCTTCGCCTGTTCAACCACATACAGATTGCCGAACCCATCCAGGTCGAGTCCGATCGGCCGATCCAAGGATTCGATCTTGGAAAACTTTTGGTTGGCGAAATCGAAACTGAACACCGACCCCGTGAAGTTGGCGACGTAGATGCGCCCGCCATCGTCGGACACGGCAATTCCCATGGGCTGGCT
>JAOTWM010000608.1 GCA_029862885.1 Gammaproteobacteria bacterium | reverse complement strand
ATCGGCGATCTGCTGGATATGACCAGGATCTATGTTCGTGCCGCTGTCCACTGGTGCGGTATTGCGGCGCCGGGTGTCTGACGCCGATGAACCATCTGCTCGGCATAGATGTTGGCGGTACGTTCACCGATTTCATCGATATCGATGAGACGGGTGCGGTTCGGGTGGCCAAAACGCCGACCACGCCGGATCATCCGGCCCGAGGTGTGCTGAACGGCTTATCCAAACTAGCCGCTCAGGACGGGCCACAGCGCGACTATCTGACATCCGTCGATCTCATAGTCCACGGCACGACCATCACCACCAACGCGGTGATTACGCGGAATTTCGCAAAGACCGGCTATGTGACCACCAAAGGTTTCAAGCATCTGCTCAATTCCAGGCGTGGTCTGAAGCGTTCGGCGTTTACGGCCAAGGAGGCTCCGCCCGAGCCCATCGTGCCGCAATATCTCATCAAGACGGTCGACGAGCGGATCGACAAGCACGGTGAAATCCTGGTCTCTCTGAATGAAGACGATGTACGCGAAGCAGCGCGTTTCTTCAAGCGGCACGAAGTCGAGGCCATCGCCGTCAATCTGATGTTTTCATTTGTGAACCCACAGCACGAAACGCGGGTTGGCGATATGCTAGCTGAGGAATTGCCGAGCGTTTATATCAGTCTCTCGCACCGCGTCCTGCCGCATGTGCGCATGTACGAGCGCGGATCAACAACGGTGTTCAACGCCTGTGTCGGCCCTTTGCTCAAGCACTATATCGATGATCTCCAGCTTCGGCTGGAGCAGGCGGGGTTTTCGGGCAGGCTGTTGACCATGCAGTCGAACGGCGGGGTGATGTCACCAGAGGTGGTCAAAGACTTCGGCGCCAACACACTGCTGTCGGGTCCTGCCAGTGGGCCCGTTGCCGCGCTGAATTTCAGCCGACCTCATGGCCTTGAAGATCTCGTCACCATTGATATGGGCGGCACCAGCCTGGACGCCTGCCTGGTCCGCGGCGGCCGGCCGGCCATCACCAAGGAGTCAGAAGTTGCCGAATATGCGCTTGCCATTCCATCGCTCGATATCAGAGCCATCGGTGCGGGCGGCGGCTCCCTGGCATCCATCGACAAAACGGGGCGACTGTGGGTGGGGCCCGATAGCGCGGGCGCCGTGCCCGGACCGGCCTGCTATCACCTAGGCGGAGACCAGCCGACGGTAACGGACGCCAATCTGGTTTTGGGCTACCTCAACCCGGATTATTTCCTGGGCGGCGAGCGCCAGCTCGATGCGAAACTGGCGGAGCAGGCCATTGATCGGCAAATTGCCAAAAGATTGGGGGTATCGAAACATCAGGCGGCGGCTGGAATCGTGCAATTGGTCAATGCGCAAATGGCAAATGGTGTGCGACAAGTTTCGGTCGAACGTGGCTTCGATCCGCGTGACGCGGTGTTGTTGGTTGCAGGGGGCGCCGGGCCGCTACATGGCTGCGGCATTGCGGAAGAACTCGACCTCGAATTGGTTTTCGTTCCCAAAGCCAGTTCAGTGCTGTGCGCGGCAGGCATGCTGATGACGGATTTGCGTCATGATCTGGTTCGTTATGCTGCAATGCGCCTCGATGACGATACCGGCGCTGCCAGGGCATTGAACACACTAAGAAAGACGCTGATTTCCGAGGGGCGAACATTGTTAAGCGATGAGCATGTCCCGGCTGCCAGGCAGCACTTCGAGTTTGCCGCCGATATGCAATTCGAAGGACAGTTCAATGTGCTGGAAACGCCCGTTCCATTGCTCGCTGCAGGCAAAGTTACGGCAAGCGATATTGCCAAGATCCGGGACGATTTTCGGCGCCATCACGATGCCGTCTATGGTTACGCACTGGATGATGCGCCCATCGAGATCCAGTCCCTGCGACTGACCGCCATCGGCCATACAGAGCCACCGAAATTCGGCAAGATAGCCCGAGGCAAAACTTCTGCAGGCGATGCCAGGAAGGGCAAAAGATCGACATGGTTCTGTGGACGACAGGTCAGCACTCCAGTCTATGAAGCCGCCGCTTTGAAAGCCGGCAACTGCATCGATGGGCCCGCGATTATCGAGGAGCCAACCACTACTATCCTGGTGAAGCCCAAGTGGTCGCTTCGAGTCGACCCGATGGGGTCTTTCGTCATGTGGCCGACCAAAGCCAATTTGAGCAACATATTGCAGCAGTTGTCGCACGGGCGAAGTCGCTCGCTCTCGCTGTCGACATTGTTGTATTGAGGCAAGTCATGGCGAAAACCGTCAAACAAACCCGCAAACGCAAGTTGGGTATTGATCCCGTCCTGCTATCCATCATCCCTAATCGGCTTGATGGCATTGCCGAAGAAATGGCACAGACCTTGATGAAGACCTCGCGCTCCGGAATTTTTGCGGAAGCGCGGGATTTCGTCACCGGCATTTTGGATCGCGACGGTCGACTGCTTGCCCAAAGCCGTTATTTCCCCGGGTTTGCCTGCGCACTTCCCTATCTCATTCCGCCCATCGCCGAGAAGTTTGCGGGCCGGTTGGATGAAGGCGACATCATAGCCCTCAATGATCCTAGGCAGGGCAACAGCCACCTGCCGGATATGAACGTAGTGAAGCCCATGTTTTGGAACGGAGAAATCCAATTCTGGGTGGTGTGCAAGGGGCACATGGCGGATATCGGCGGCGCCGGGGTGGCTGGCTATGATCCGACGGGAGAGACGTTATGGGACGAGGGCGTGATCGTGCCGGCCACCAAGCTCTACTCTCGAAACCGGCTGAATGAAGCCGTTCTCGATCTGATTCTCGCTCAGGTAAAAATTCCCGAAGTGGTCCGCGGCGAC
>JAOTWM010000607.1 GCA_029862885.1 Gammaproteobacteria bacterium | reverse complement strand
AACATGGGGTGTCCGAGTTCTATTTGTCCATAAATTATAAGTCGAAGATAATCAAATCATATTTTGACGAATTGAATCCACAATACGAAGTTGCATTTGTGTACGAGGACAAACCTCTTGGCACTGCCGGAAGCCTCAGCAAACTCAAAGACAAGATTACGGGCAATTTTTTTGTAACGAACTGCGACGTGATCGCTCGAACAGATTACGCGGAACTCCTGGAAGTCCACGACAATGCCAAAAACGACATTACAATCGTCGCGTCGCTCAAAAACTATCGAATCCCTTACGGTATCTGCGAGATTAGCAATGGAGGTGAACTGAAAGAGATTCGTGAGAAACCAGAGTATAACTTCTTGGTAAACACCGGCGTCTACGCGGTGCGCTCTCATGTTATTGATTTAGTTCCGGACAATTCCTTCTTTCATCTAACCGACCTGATTGAAGCTGTGAAGGCGTCGGGGGGTAAAGTCGGCGTATACCCTATAAGCGATCACGCGTGGTTGGACACCGGTGAATGGGGCGAATATCGAAGTGCCGTCGCACAACTAACTGCTGATCGGCGCAGGTCACGGCGATAATTTTGAAATGTGTAGCAAGATTGAAAATGTCGCGGTGATTCCCGCGCGCGGCGGCAGTAAAGCCATTCCGAACAAAAATCTGGCAATACTTGGCGATAAACCGCTGGTGGTCTGGTCTATTGAAGCCGCAGTCAATGCGGCGTGCTTTGACAGAATTATCGTATCAACCGACGACGACGCAATAGCAGAAGTCGCTCGCCGACACGGGGCAGAAATCAGTGTTCGACCGCCCGAACTGGCGACCGATCGCGCCCTTGTGATCGATGCACTAAGGGACTTGATTTCGAGATTTGCCGATGGCGGTTCCCGGCCGAGAATTCTCGTGCTCCTCGAGCCAACTTGCCCTTTTCGCAGTGCCGACGACATCAATCGGTGTATCGATCAATTGCGGGATGGCCGAATGGACTCTGTCGCAACATTCAAAGCTGCGGAGCTAAATCCGATGAGGGCCTGGACAATTATCGACGACGAACCGCGCCCTTTTATCGCTGATGCCGTACCCTGGCTGCCTCGTCAAGAGCTACCAACGGCGTTTCAACTGAATGGAGCGGTTTATGCATTTCGTGCAGATCGGCTCAATAGTGACCACGGCTCTATTCTGTTCGGCAGAAAGTCTGCGGTAATGATGCCACCGGAACGATCGCTCGATATCGACGACGAGTTTGATTTGAAAGTTGCGAATGCGATCCTTGATATTAGTGCAAGAGAATCGAACAGGTTTACAATGCGTACTGGAGAATAGTGAATGACCTCATTAAATGAACTCATGTCGTTAAACGGCCGCGCAGCTTTGGTTATTGGAGGGGCTGGATACCTCGGATCACAGATATCTGACGCGCTGGCGGAGCTCGGTGCTGACATTATAGTGGCGAGTCGCGACTTGGCAAAATGTCAACGCTTTATCGACGAGCTGAACGAGCGTTTCCCAGGAAATCACAGCGCGTTCGAAGTGGATATTACTGACCCAGAATCAGTGAAGGCACTTTTTGATAATGTATCCGAAGCTGCAGATCAAGGCCTTGATATTCTTGTAAATAGCGGATGGTCCGGTCGCAAGAATACGTTCGAAAGCATCAATGAAGAAGACTGGAATATGGACATTGAGGTCTCGTTGAACGGCGTTTTTCGAACGATTAAAGCGGCGGTACCGCTTCTCGAAAAGCGTCGGGGTGTTATTCTCTCAGTAACGTCAATGTACGGATTGGTCGCGCCCGATTACAGGCTTTACGATTCTGAAAAGCTCGCAAATCCGCCGAGTTACGGAGCGGCGAAAGCTGCGGTGCTGCAATTGACGCGTTATCTCGCGAGTTTCCTCGCGCCTAAGGGAATTCGGGCCAATTGTATGAGTCCGGGTCCCTTTCCGTTCCAACAAACACAGGAAGAGAACCCGGAATTTACAGCCCGACTGTGTGCGAAGAACCCATTGGATCGAGTTGGAATTCCACATGAAGTCAAGGGTGCTGCGGCACTACTTTGCACTGATGCCAGCAGCTACATTACAGGCCAGAACATAAGCGTTGATGGTGGCTGGACATCGTGGTGATCCGAGTTGGCATGCTGGGATTGAGCGAAGGGGATGGTCATCCATTTTCGTTCTCTTCGATCATCAACGGCTATTCGGATTCCGGCATGGCGGAATCTGGATGGCCGGGCATACACGCGTATTTGAGGCGCCGCGATGCGTCTGAATTCGGGGGCCTGAACATGGAGGTAACGCATGCGTGGACCCAGTATCCAGATACAACGAATACGCTTTGCCGGGCTGCGAAGATCCCAAACGCTGTCGCAGATCCCTCAGATCTTATCGGCGAAGTTGACGCAGTAATAATTGCCAGAGACGACTTCGAGCTGCATAGGGAGATGGCAGCTCCTTTCCTCGATGTCGGAATGGCAGTATTTGTTGACAAACCGTTGGCGACGAATGAACCTGACCTGTCCTACTTTGCGCCTTTCATACACTCCGGACAGCTCATGTCTGGTTCGGGGATGCGGTTCGCGCGCGAACTGGATGAGCCGCGATCGACCTGGGATGAGTACGGGACCGTCCGCCTCATTCGCGGTGCGATTCTCAACGAGTGGGAACGATACGGTATTCACATCATAGACGGCATACTTGGCATGTGCAGTGCGCGCCCTACATCGGTGTCACCGGTTCTCGCGTCGCATGATTCGGTGAATGTACGCATGAGCGACGGATCATTGGTACAGATTGACGCGCTGGGTGCAGTCGCTCCGTGTTTTCG
>JAOTWM010000606.1 GCA_029862885.1 Gammaproteobacteria bacterium | reverse complement strand
CCGCGTTCGTAGGCGTCGATGGCGCGGGGCAAGTTATTCGCGCCTGTAAGCGCTTTCCCCAGCAACTTATAAGCCGCCGAGTATTCGGGGTTGAATTCGATGGCAGTGGCAAGGTGCAGTGCGGCGGCTTCAAAATCTCCATGCTTTAGGTACTCGTTGCCAAGACCGAACCGCAACAGAGCGCTATCGTCGCCGCGTTCCAGCATGGACTCAAACCGAGAGATCAGGGACAACTAGTTACGCCAAAACGCGCTGGAGAACAACACCAGCAGAGTGAAAAGTTCCAAGCGTCCAAGTAGCATAGCAAAACTCAAAATCCATTTTGCCGGGGTCGACAAGCTAGCGTAGTTGGCGGCTACTTCACCCAAGCCGGGGCCAAGGTTATTCAAGCAAGCGGTGACAGCGGAAAACGCGGTTACTAGTTCCGTGCCGACCGCTGTCATTAGCAAGGAAAGCACCACATAGCTTAGTACGTATAGAGAGAAAAATCCCCAAACCGCGTTGATGACATGTTCCGGCACGGGTTTGCCATTGAACTTAATTGGAATTAGCGCATTCGGGTGCACGAGCTTCGCAGTTTCACGTCGGCCCTGTTTGTACAGCAGCGCCACACGGATCACTTTCATTCCGCCCGCGGTTGAACCCGCGCAACCACCAACGGCACTTAGAATGATGAGCATGATCGGAATAAATGTCGGCCACCAGTGAAACCCGGTTGTGGTAAATCCAGTAGTTGTGCCGACAGAAATGACTTGGAACAAGCTGTGCCAAAATACATCGGCGGTGCGATCGAATGTGCCGGCGCTTAACAGCACGAAGTAGACGATAAGGAATACGACCAACAGAATCGATAGATAAACAAGGACTTCACTGTCGCGAAAGTAGCTTGAGATCGATTTTTTACGCCACGCAACAAAGTGTAGGGAAAAATTAATACCGGATATAACCATAAAAATCATTGCCACCGAGGCGATCGCCCGGTTATCGAAAAAGCCGATGCTGGCGTCATGGGTTGAAAAGCCACCGATCGCAATCGTTGCAAAACTATGGGAAACCGCGTCAAATATACTCATGCCGGCAATCCAGTAACCGACTGCACATAATACCGTCAGGCCAAGATAGATATACCAAAGTGCTTTTGCGGTTTCGGTAATCCGAGGTGTAAGTTTGGTGTCCTTTACCGGCCCTGGCGTTTCGGCACGATACAATTGCATGCCGCCGACCCCCAGCATTGGCATGACGGCTACCGCTAAAACAATAATTCCCATGCCGCCTAACCATTGCAATTGCTGGCGGTAGTAGCGAATCGACAATGGTAAATCGTCGATTCCGGTGAGTACCGTTGCACCGGTGGTGGTAAGCCCCGACATGGATTCGAAAAATGCGTCGGTAACAGACATTTGTGGATGCGTGGTGAGCACTAGCGGCAATGCGCCGAATGCTGCTAAAACAGTCCAGAACAGCACCACCACCAGAAATCCATCCCTGAACCGCAAATCGAATTGCAGTCGCCGTACGGGTAACCAGGATGCGAGCCCTGTGGCCAGGGTCAGCAGATAAGCGGTTAGGAACGGTGTGCTAACTCCGTCGCCGGCGAGCAGAGATAGAATAAGCGGCGGCAACATTGTGCTGCTGAACACCATCAGCAGCACACCCAATATGCGTAGGATAATTGGTGTACGCATGGGTCAGCCGGCGCGGCGTTTAGGTTCAGATACGGACGGATTATGTGTGCGTTGTCGGTTCATATAAACGTCACGCCAACTTGAAACAGGCGCTCGAGTTCGGGGATGTGGCGTTTGTCCACGACGAATAGGATCACGTGGTCTTCGGATTGGATTACCGTAGTGTCGTGGGCGATCAGTACGTCGTTGCCACGTAGGATGGCACCGAGCGTCGTTCCGGGCGGCAGTTTGATTTCGGAAATTGCTCGTCCCACGACCTTGGAACTGGATTCATCGCCATGAGCCACAGCTTCTATGGCTTCCGCAGCGCCCCTACGCAACGAGTGTGCGGCCACCACGTCACCGCGGCGGATCAGGGTTAGCAGGGTTCCGACGGTCGCCATGCGCGGTGAGATCGCTATGTCTAGTACACTGCTTTCAATCAGATCGACATACGCAGACCGGTTAATGATCGCCATCACGTTCTTTGCCCCTAAACGCTTGGCCAGCATCGCCGACAAAATATTGGTTTCGTCGTCGTTGGTCAACGCGCAGAACACGTCGGTGTTTTCAATGTTTTCTTGCAACATCAACTCTTCATCGGCGGCATCGCCTTGTAATACCACCGTGCCGTTAAGAAGTTCCGACACTTGCCGTGCCCGATCTAAGTTATTCTCTATGAGGCGCACGTGAAAATCCTGCTGTTCCAGCATGGCTGCGAGACGGTACCCAATATTTCCGGCGCCAACGAGCATGATACGGCGGCCTGGTTTGTCGATATGTCGCAACTCGCTCATCACCTCGCGGATGTGCTGTCCTGCGGCGATGAGAAATACTTCATCATCCGGCTCTATGACCGTATCGCCATTCGGGGTGATTGGCCGATCCTTGCGATAAATTGCGGCGACCCGGGTGTCTATGTTCGGCATATGGTCACGCAATTCCCGCAATTCGTGACCCACGAGTGGTCCGCCATAAAACGCCTTGATGGCGACGAGCTGGATCTTACCGTCGGCGAAATCTATGACCTGCAGTGCCCCGGGATACTCGATTAGGCGCAAAATATGTTGCGTGACTATCTGTTCCGGGCTGATGATGACGTCGATTGGGATAGATTCTTTGGAAAAAATCTCGGGATGCGAGAGATATTCGGCAGCCCGTATGCG
>JAOTWM010000605.1 GCA_029862885.1 Gammaproteobacteria bacterium | reverse complement strand
TGCCTTATCCCTTGATACCGACATCCTTAATCACCTTGCCTATCCTAGCAATATCGGATTTCATCATAGCCGTAAGCTGCTCTGGTGAGCTGCCGACGGTCACTAGTCCACCCTTGGCAAGCCTTTTCTTCAAATCTTCGCCCTTTAGGACCGCCGCAAATTCCTTGTTTAGTCGAGCGATGATGGGGGCAGGAGTCTTAGCCGGAGCAAACATAGCAAATGCCGCTACCAGCTCATAACCAGGCAGAGCCGAGGCGATCGTGGGCAGATCAGGATACAGCGGCGATCGTTGCGGGCTGGTAACTGCCAGGGCCTTCAATTTACCCGCATCAACATGCGCTTTCGTCGATCTCGCGCTACCGAACGTCACCTGCATTCGACCAGCGATCAGATCCATAATTGCCGGTCCAGGGGCCTTATAATTAACCCACACGATATTGACGCCGGCTAGGGCCTTGAATAACTCCCCTGCGAGATGACTTGCAGAACCGCTCCCAGCGGTACCGAAATTAAGGTCCCCCGGCCTCGCTTTAGCCAAAGCAATAAGCTCCTTGACGGACTTTACGGGCAACGAAGGATGCACAGCAAGAATGTTCGTCGAAGTTACTGCCACCGTGATCGGTGAAAAATCCTTCATCGGGTCGTAGGGCACGTTGTCTCGCATCAACGGCAAGAGCCAAAGCGCGCTGCCAGCGATAAGCACCGTATAGCCATCAGGTTTCGCTTGGGACGTAACTTGTCCTGGGATAACCCCGCTCGGTCGATTGTCTACATACACCCGCTGGTTCAGGTTGCCTGAAAGCGCCTGCGCGATTAGGCGCGCCGTGAAATCCATACCCCCTCCACGCCCAGAGCAGAGCATGCGAATCGACTTCGTCGGATAATCCGCGCCGAACACCGCATTCGCTCCCAATACCATCGAAGCAACAGAAAAAACGCACACACCTAAGCGTAGTATCTTCATAAATCCTCCTTAATCGGAGATCCGATGACACCTCATCATATCGTTGCTGTCGCTTAAACCTCTCAGGCTTCTAGATACTCCGGCTACGCCCTCCGTCAATGTTGATTGCTGTTCCGGAAATCATTCCAGCATGAGACGATGCAAGAAAAAGAGTTAGAGCAGCAATGTCCTCCACTTTTAAGACCCGCCTCATCGGTACCTCGCGTAGCAGATGAATCTCCGCCTCGGCTTGCGTCACACCGAGGTCACGAGCAGTCAATTTGACAAGCTCGTGCCCGCGCCCCGTGTCAGTAGGCCCCGGACTAATTGCGTTAACTGTAATTCCTTGAGGACCCAACTCATTGGCCAACGCTTTGGTAACGCTCAAGGTAGCCATGTTGATTGGCGCTCCCATTACAGAAAACTTCGCCGGCTCACGTCCAAAGATGCCTGCGATATTGATAACGCGAGCTTGGCTAGATTTGCGTAGCCACGGCAAGCACTCGCGTGTCATGCGAATAAGGCCCAATGGTTTGACTTGAAACCAGCGTTCCCATTCGGAATCCGGGATTTCGAGCAACTTGCCGCGATATGCTCCGCCTGCACAGTTGACAAGAATGTCAATGCCGCCCAACTCTTCAGCGATAGATCGGACGACCTCGGGTATCGCGGCCGTTTGGTTGAGGTCGAGTCTACGTTCAAGGACACGCACTTTCTGGTATTGCTCACGTAACCCATACCCTAGTTCTTGACACCTCTCGATATCACGCCCAAGCAGGCCTAGATGGACGCCCTCACACGCCAATGCGCTTGCAATACCATGTCCTATGCCACGACTCGCACCGGTGACTAAGGCGATCCGGTCCCGCAATCCGAGGTCCATAGTTCCCCGAAACTACGCTAAGTTGACCCGTTTTACGCCCCCTTCAATCTTTTGACTAGAATCAACCCGAGACAAGAATTGCTTCAGATGGTTGTCGTTCCTGCACCACTGATCCGAATCCGAAATGAGCGCGTTCTTTGTCGGAAATATCCTCGGACACGGGTGGTCGGTACATAAGCTTTCTGCTAACTTTCAGCCCGAGCTTCTGCAAATCAACAAGGCTTTCGGCCATCTTGAAGGCAACGCTTACAGGATCCATAACTGGCACACCGTCAACGTCAAAAACACCTTCGACGGCGAGCATAGGGCCAAGCCCAGCACATCCCGTTATCACAATCTCAGCGCCGTCTTTGATGCATTCCCTTGCTACCTTGATATATTCGTTTACCGCCGCCTGGACGTCAGTTGCTTTGCCGCTAGTACCTGCTGCACCGTATATCTCCAACGGTATATACCTAATCGGCCTGTTCGGGATAAGCTGCTCGGTTAACCCATACTTGTCTATTACGTCGTAGGTCTTCAGAACACCCTTTTCAGCTACCGCGATGATCGCAATGGAACGTTTCTTTTTTGCGAGCAGCGCGGCATAGGACATTGAGGCCTCGGCCAGGCCAACCACGGGGATCCGCGCTACTTCTCGGGCCGCCTCAAGTCCTGGATCGAAATAGCACGCGATGACCGCAGCGTCGTAGCCCTGTTTTTGAGCTTGTAGGACCGCCTCAACGTTGTATGCACTTTGTAGCAGTTCGAAGTACACACCTTCTACGTAAGCCCGATGGCTGTGAGTATGTTTGGCCAGGTTCACTATCCCAAGCTCAGTGTCAGACGCAACGACTTGCTTTTGCTTCAAAACCTCCAACCACTGCTTCCGGTGCGCCAGCCGGGACCCTTCTGCGGAAGTGACCAAACAAATTCTCGTGCTCATATTAGCTCCTCTCCGTCTTGTTCCCGTGTTCGGTCGTTTCCCGACTAAATGGACACAACCTCTATGTTGCGCTGCGCTAT
>JAOTWM010000604.1 GCA_029862885.1 Gammaproteobacteria bacterium | reverse complement strand
CCCTTCAGCGAGCTCGCGATGATATCAAGAACAGATTCAACGGCGCGTCCCGCGGACGCTTTGGAGAGATCGGTTGCATCGGCAACCGCGTCAATGAGTTGAGCTTTATTCATTACCTTACCCCTCAAGTGCACGAGCCCAAAATGATTAACGTCCGGTAACCCCGCCTAAGCATGTGGTCCCGGACGCCGCCAAGATACCTGAGCAAAATCTTATACCAACTGCCTGAAAGAAGTGTCAAGCAAGGATACTGCGCGATCTCTGGGAAAAAAACTTTGGATTAAAACGGGTTGAGAGAACGCTCAACAAAGTCCGTTTGCTCGTGGCCTGCCTCCCATGAGATTGCCGTCGGCATCGGCGAAGCGCTCTAAGTGCTTGATCGATAGCTCCAGACCGCAAACGTCCCTCGGCTGTCGCACCCTTAATACCCGCGGGGTTCCGCTGTTCGGAAAGAGATGGAGGTAACAGGCCGAAGGAAAAAACCCGACACGGGTCTGGATCGCCGACGGCTGCAGTTCAAACTCGGCCCGGGGCTGCCGCAACGGCGGCGGCCCCGGTGGTGCATGCTTACGCGGAGTTCGATCGGATACCCGTAAACTGCGTCAGTGCGTTCTGAGGGTATTGCGCGCATCATCTTCGCTACCCCCTTCGCCTTCCACGATCTGCTCCGCTTTCTCCTTCTCGGCAGTCTCCGGTAGGTGGGTGAGCGCAACCTGAAGAACCTGGTCGATCCATTTGACCGCTCGGATATCCAGATGCTGCTTGATGTTGAGCGGTATCTCGGTCAGCTCGCGTTCATTCTCTTCGGGGATCAAAACGACCTTGATGCCGCCACGAAGCGCGGCCAGCAACTTCTCCTTTAGTCCACCAATGGGCAGCACTTCACCGCGAAGCGTAATTTCCCCAGTCATTGCAACTTCGGAGCGTACCGGGATCTTGGTCAGCGCAGAAATGATCGCCGTGCACATGCCGACACCCGCACTCGGCCCGTCTTTTGGCGTTGCGCCCTCGGGCACGTGAATATGGATATCGTTGTTCTGATAGAAGTCCACCGGGATACCGAGAAGCTTCGTGCGGCTGCGCACTACCGTCATGGCGGCACGTATGGACTCCTGCATCACTTCTCCGAGCTGGCCAGTGTATTGCGACTTGCCTTTACCCGGCGTGATCGCAGCTTCGATAGTCAGCAGATCTCCACCCACCTCTGTCCATGCGAGGCCGGTCACCTGCCCGATGCGATCTTCCTGGTCGATGCGCCCGAAGCGGAAACGCTTTACCCCAAGATGCTTCTGCAGCTGACGCGGGGTGATGCGCGTATTTCCCGCGGACTTCCCGGAGACCTTTTCCTTGACCACCTTCCGGCAGATTTTCGCAATCTCGCGCTCCACATTACGGACGCCGGCTTCCCGGGTGTAATACCGGATGATGTCCTGAAGGGCTGCCTCGGAGATGGTCAGTTCGTCCTCTTTGAGCCCGTTGTTCTTCATCTGTTTCGGCAGCAGGTAGCGCTTGGCTATGTTGACCTTTTCGTCCTCCGTGTATCCGGCGAGACGTATGACTTCCATACGGTCGAGCAGCGGCGGCGGAATATTGAGCGTGTTCGCCGTAGCCACAAACATGACGTGAGACAAGTCATAGTCGACTTCCAGATAATGGTCGTTGAAAGTGTGGTTCTGCTCTGGATCGAGCACTTCCAGCAGCGCCGATGACGGATCGCCCCGGAAATCCATCGACATTTTGTCCACCTCGTCCAGCAGAAACAGCGGGTTGCGGGTTTCCACCTTGGCCAGGTTTTGAATGATCTTGCCTGGCAGCGCGCCGATATAGGTTCGACGATGACCGCGAATTTCGGCTTCATCGCGAACTCCTCCGAGCGACATCCGAATGAACTTACGGTTGGTGGCGCGCGCGATGGACTGACCCAGCGAGGTCTTGCCGACGCCCGGCGGCCCCACCAGGCAGAGAATGGGACCTTTCAGCTTCTTGACCCGCTGCTGCACGGCGAGATACTCGAGAATGCGCTCCTTGACCTTTTCAAGTCCGTAATGGTCCTCCTCGAGCACCTCTTCCGCTTTAGCCAAATCGTTGCGGATCTTGGTCTGCTTCTTCCACGGCACGCTGACAAGCCAATCGATGTAGTTGCGCACCACTGTCGCTTCCGCTGACATGGGCGACATCATCTTCAGCTTGTTGAGCTCAGCTGTGGCCTTTCCCTTCGCCTCCTTGGTCATGCCCGCTTCTTCAATCTTTCTCGCCAGGTCTTCAGCCTCGTTTGGCACGTCCTCCATGTCACCAAGTTCTTTCTGTATGGCTTTCATCTGCTCATTCAGGTAGTACTCGCGCTGGCTTTTTTCCATCTGTCGCTTGACGCGGCCGCGAATGCGTTTTTCAACCTGGAGAAGATCGATTTCCTCCTCCAGACGGGCAATAAGGTGCTCGAGTCGATCGCGGACACTTTCAATCTCGAGAATCGCCTGCTTCTGCTCGATTTTGACTGACAAGTGGGCGGCGATGGTGTCCGCCAGCCGACCGGCGTCTTCGATGCTCGAGAGCGAGGCGAGGATCTCAGGCGGGACTTTTTTGTTGAGCTTTACATATTGTTCGAACTGGACCAGGGCCGAACGGGTCAGAATCTCGATCTCTCGCTCGTCCTCTTCGAAGCCCCCCATGGGCGACATCTCCGCGACAAAGTAATCATCGAGCTCGACGAAGCGTTCGATCCGGGCCCTCTGGCCGCCTTCGACCAGCACTTTGACCGTGCCGTCCGGTAGCTTGAGCAGCTGCAGAATGTTGGACACGGTTCCAACCATATAAATGTCATCGAGATCCGGGTCGTCCTTGGCTGCGTCTTTCTG
>JAOTWM010000603.1 GCA_029862885.1 Gammaproteobacteria bacterium | reverse complement strand
ATTCCGTAAAACTCGGCACCTCGTTGCACCGACGGGAATAGTAGTGCGGCCTGCGGGTCGGCGCCGAGTTGGTGGTGCAAACCGTCGATGCAGTCGGCCATTTCGCGCGCCGCGTATTTTGGGTCGCGGACGCCCCACCACAGCCGTTGGCCTACGGCCACACTTTCGGCCAGCGTGACTACACGTTGTGTCGAGTCGAGCGCGACGATATGGCTCACGAGTCGGTCGTTATCGTCGTCGATAACCGCGTAAATCAGCTCGTTATCGCCGCCGCGGCTGGGATGACCGAGCTCGCGCCGACATTGCTCGAGGCTATCCAGTGCGGGACGGCCGTCCAGTGTGAGCAAATCGTGTTGCCGCGCTTTCGAGATTGCGGCGGGCGCACTCAGGGCATGAATGCCCTGCGCGAGGCCGGTTGCTGCTCTCACTCCATCAATGGTGACGGTGACCAAGCCGTCAACGGCCAATCGGCCTGCATTCCAAATGGCGAAACTATCCGTGCCGGCGGTATCGGCGGTAATTGTGCCCACTAACGGCGTTGACTCGTTGCGCAGCAATGTGCTGATTTCGGCGTTGCTCAGCAACAGGGTCAAAGGTTTCTGCACGCCGGGCAGGAGCTGATTACCGCCGCCGAACACCATCGCCGCAGCACCCGGCACGGCAACGACCCAGTCTTCGTCGGTCAGAATCCCCGGGCCGACGCAGCCCACCACCTGGGTGCAGCCGCCGGCGCGCGCCGCGGACCGCAGACTGCTCTGCAATTCGGTCTGCTCGTCCGGGGTCATGAACAGCACGATGCCGTTGACCTGGGTCAGACCCGCTTTTTCCATCGCCGACGCGACGGCCACGCCCGCATGTCGGCCGCGATCGGTGTGGCCGTAGCTGAGGCCACTCGCGATGGTCATAGCAAAGCCCGCTTACTCCGGTAGTCGCACAAATCGACGATGCAACACTCCGTACATTTTGGGTTGCGGGCGAGACAGGTATAGCGGCCGTGCAGGATCAGCCAATGGTGAGCGTCCTGTTTGAATTCGTCCGGCACCGTTTTCAGCAAGCGTTGTTCCACCGCCAACGGGGTTTTGCCGGGCGCGATGCCGGTGCGGTTACCGACCCGAAAGATATGCGTATCGACCGCGATTGTGGGTTGTCCAAACGCGGTATTCAGTACTACGTTGGCAGTTTTGCGGCCGACCCCGGGTAGCGCCTCCAATTCCGCGCGAGACGCAGGCACTTCACCGGCGTGGCGCTCGAGCAATTGGCCGCAGGTCCTAATGATGTTATCGGCTTTGTTGTTATACAGTCCGATTGTCTTAATATATTCGCGTAAACGTTGCGGACCGAGGTCGAGCATTTGCTGTGGCGTGTTGGCGACCCTAAATAAGGTTGCAGTCGCTTCGTTGACGGCTTTGTCGGTGGATTGTGCCGATAAGATAACCGCGATCAACAGTTCGAACGGTGACCCGTAACCCAATTCCGTCGTGGGTTTTGGGTTGTGTTGCCGCAATCGGCAGAAAATCTCGTGGCGCTTGGCGTTATTCATCCGCTCATGGTTCCACGTTTGGTGCGCACGCGGCTAACCGCTGCGGCAATTTCGGCGCGGATCGAGCGGCCTCGGCGATCGGTGCGATGGGCTTCGCGTTGCGCGCGGCGCCGAGCTATGCGTTCGCGGCGCGCCTCGAACAGCCACCGGGCGCGTTGCACATCGTGGTTTCGATACTGCTCCCAGCGTTCACCGTCGTGGATCGGCGTGGTATCCAGTTCGATGCAATCGACAGGGCAAGCCGGGATACATAATTCGCAACCCGTACAGTCCGCGACGATTACGGTGTGCATCCATTTCCCGGCGCCGACAATTGCATCGACCGGGCACACGTCGATGCATAACGTGCAGCCGATGCAGTCGGGCTCGACGATGCGCGCGAGCGTGCGCGGGCGGTGCGTGCCGTGCGTAGTGTTGAGTGGTCGCGTCGGACGATCGAGCAAGGCCGCAAGACCGTCTATTGTCACCGTACCACCGGGCGGACATTGATTAATCTCGGCCGCGCCGCAGTAGATCGCAGCGGCGTATTCGGCACAGCTCGGATAGTCGCATTGCTGGCACTGGGTCTGTGGTAGCCATGCATCGATGTCAGCGGGCGTGATGGGATGTGCCGCCATATCGCGATCTAGGATATTCGCATTCCCGGCTGGGCACCCGTGTCTGGCGCCAGCAACCATAACCCGTCCGCGTCCAAACCTGCGCACAGCACCATCCCCTCCGAGGTACCGAAACGCATCTTCCGCGCCGCGAGGTTGGCGACGACAACTACCATGCGGCCATTAAGTTGCTGTGGCTCGTAGGCGGATTTAATACCCGCAAATACAGTGCGCCGGCCGGCACCGAGGTCGAGGGTTAACCGCAGCAATTTGTCCGAGCCGTCGACATAGTCGGCGGAGTCGATGCGTGCCACGCGCAGATCGATTTTCTGGAATTCATCGATCGTGATGGTGTCCGCAATCGGTTCAATTGTCGTGGTGTTATCGCTTGGGTCGTCCGCAGACGCGTCGGCGGCCGATGCTTCAACAACCTTCGCTACGGCTTTAGGATCAATACGTTGCATAAGGTGTTTGAACGGTTCGATTTGATGGTTGAGCAATGGTTCCGTGCTCGCGTTCCACGACCCCGCGGTGCCGATTTCGGTACCGAGAAAGGCCGCGGATTTGTCCGCCAACGTGGGCATGATCGGTGCCAAATAACCGACTAGAACACGAAACAGGTTGAGCCCCATCGTGCACACCGCTTGTAACTCCGGCGCTTGCTCGGGATGTTTGGCGATAACCCACGGTTGTCGGTCATTGATATATTGATTGGCTTGATCGGCC
>JAOTWM010000602.1 GCA_029862885.1 Gammaproteobacteria bacterium | reverse complement strand
GACGAACGCGCGAGTGCAATTTCGATATCGTCCGGCGGATTGTCGTTCAAAAAGGTATTCACACCGATGATCGGTAAACTGCCATCGTGCTTCTTTTGCTCATAAAGCAATGACTCGTCCTGAATCTTACCGCGCTGATAACCCGTTTCCATCGCCCCCAAGACGCCGCCGCGCTTGCTGATACGCTCGAATTCCACGAGCACGGCTTCTTCTACCAAATCCGTCACCTCTTCGATAAAGAAGCTGCCTTGGTTGGGATTTTCGTTCTTTGCGATACCCCATTCACGGTTGATAATGAGTTGAATCGCGAGGGCCCTGCGCACCGACTCGGCGGTAGGTGTGGTAATAGCCTCGTCGTGGGCATTGGTATGCAGACTATTGCAATTATCGTAAATCGCGATCAGCGCCTGCAGCGTTGTGCGAATATCGTTGAAATCGATTTCCTGAGCATGCAAAGATCGTCCGGACGTTTGAATGTGATACTTGAGTCGCTGGCTGCTAGCGTTGGCGCCGTATCTATCGCGCATTGCAGTCGCCCACACGCGCCGTGCCACCCGGCCCAAGACCGAGTATTCCGGATCCATACCATTCGAGAAGAAAAACGACAGATTCGGTGAAAAATCATCGATGGCCATGCCGCGTGCGAGATAAGACTCGACATAAGTAAAACCATTGGCGAGCGTAAATGCGAGCTGCGAGATTGGGTTTGCGCCGGCCTCGGCGATGTGGTAACCGGAGATCGACACCGAATAGAAATTACGAACGTTATTGTCGATAAAATATTGCTGAATATCCCCCATCACCCTGAGACTGAATTCGGTCGAGAATATACAGGTGTTCTGGCCCTGATCCTCTTTCAGGATATCGGCCTGCACCGTGCCACGCACATTGGTTAACGCTCGCGCAGTGATGTCGCGATGTTGTTGCTCGTTCGGCGCAGCGCTATGCTCGGCGGTAAATCGGTCCACTTGCTGATCGATCGCGGTGTTCAAAAACATCGCAAGAATCGTCGGAGCCGGACCGTTGATCGTCATCGACACCGAGGTCGAGGGCTGGCACAGGTCGAAGCCGTCGTACAGCACTTTCATATCGTCCAACGTCGCGATGGATACGCCAGAATTGCCGACCTTGCCGTAGATATCGGGCCGCTCATCGGGATTTGAACCGTACAGTGTGACCGAGTCGAACGCGGTCGACAGACGCTTCGCCTCCGAATGCGCAGACAGATACTTGAAACGTTCATTGGTGCGATACGGATCGCCCTCGCCCGCAAACATCCGCGTCGGATCTTCGCCTTCGCGCTTCAACGGAAATACCCCGGCCGTATACGGGAACCGGCCCGGCACGTTTTCCAATGCGAGCCAACTCAATAGATCGCCGTGGTCGTGATATCGCGGCAATGAAATCTTGCGCATCCTCGTGCCCGATAATGTCTCCACCACCAGCGGCGTACGAACCTCATGCCCGCGTACCGTCGCCACGTGTTCGTCACCGGCGTACTCTGCCTGCAGAGCGGGCCAACCATCGAGCAGTTCCTGAAAGTCGGCATCGAGTGCGCGTTCGGCCCACAGCGCTTGCACCGCCTCAGTCGCCGTTGACGCGGCATTCAACAAATCGATACTCGCGGCCAACTGCTGGCGCTCACGCGCAATGACCGCTTGTTGTTCGACTCGGGCGCGGTATTCGCGAACACAATCGGCGATCTCTCCTAAATAGCGACAGCGTTCCGCCGGGACGATTGCCGTCTGCGTGGCTGGTGTTTTCGCCGCTACGGGAGCAAGCCGCCCGCCCCCATCCGGCAACCCGGCGGCCCGCAGTCGTTCGGCCAAATATTGGTATAACGCCGTCACGCCATCGTCGTAAAATCGCGCCGCAATCGTGCCGAATACCGGCATGTCTTCAAGGGGTACAGCAAACGCCTCGTTGTTACGTTGCACTTGCTTGCGCACATCGCGGAACGCATCTTCGGCCCCTTGTCGATCGAATTTATTGATCGCAACCACATCCGCGAAATCCAACATGTCGATCTTTTCCAACTGGCTCGATGCACCGAATTCCGGTGTCATAACGTACAGCGACACATCGACAAACGGCACGATGCCCGCGTCACCCTGGCCAATTCCCGGTGTCTCGACAATGATCAGATCGAAGCCCGCCAGTTTCGCCGCCGCGAGGCCATCTTCGAAGTGCTTCGGCAATTCACCGCGAGTGTCGCGCGTCGCGAGTGAACGCATATATACATTTGGGGTCTCGATCGAGTTCATACGAATACGATCACCCAATAGCGCACCACCGGTCCTGCGTCGCGATGGGTCAATCGCAAGCACAGCGAGTCGCAACGACTCGCCGTAATCCAAACGCAAGCGCAAGATCAATTCGTCGGTAAGCGACGATTTTCCGGAGCCGCCCGTGCCGGTGATACCCAACACCGGAGTCGTAGTTTGCCGCGCTTTCGCGATGATTTGCTCGCGAACAACGGGCGACAACGTGCCGTTCTCCATTGCAGAGATCGTCCTCGCTAACACACCGAAATCGTGCAGTTCATTGGCCGTTACGGAGCCTAACACCGAATCCGTCATCACCTCGTGACAACGTTCGATCATGTCATCAATCATGCCTTTTAAGCCCAATTGGTGACCGTCTTCCGGCGAATACAGGCGCGTGACGCCGTGTGCTTCGAGCTCGCGCACTTCGGTCGGAATTATCACGCCGCCCCCACCACCGAATACCTTAATGCCACCCCGGTCGCGCTCGCGAAGCATGTCGATCATGTACTTAAAGTACTCAACATGGCCGCCTTGATAGGAACTCACGGCAATCCCGTGCACGTCTTCGTGTACGGCAGCGGTAACGATCTCATTCACA
>JAOTWM010000601.1 GCA_029862885.1 Gammaproteobacteria bacterium | reverse complement strand
CGGGTGCGCGGATGCGCGCACTCTTGGTCGCCCTGGAGCGGGCCCAACAAGCCGGGGATCGTTTTTCGCTGTTGGTGGCTGGGCAATCCGGGGGTGTAGTGTTGGCCCCGGAACGCTTCCGCCACGGTCCGATGCAAGCCGCGTTCACTTCGTTGTTCGCGGCGCAGCCACCGGCCTCGGGTACTGGACTCGACGTCGACCAAGCCCTGCGTGCTGCGATGCGCCAGGTGGCGGATGTCGACGCGGTGGTAGGCGGGCGCATCGTGTTGCTGGTGACCCCCACTGCACTAGATGCGGATGTGGATACGCTCGCAAATAGCGTGCATCACGGCGCATTAGCCGGGATCATGACCAGCGTCGTCGCAGTCAGCGAGCACGCCGCGACTCCGAGTTTGGATCGGCTGGTGCAGGCCGGGCAGGGCCGGCGCCGAGTGCTGCGGTCGAACACGGACGCCGCCGCCACAATCGACGACGAACTCGCGATGGCGGCGAAAGTGGTCGCCCAGGCGCTGCGCTTCCGCATTCGCCTGGCGCCCGGCGTGAAGTTGATCGAAGTGATTGGATCGCGGCGACTCGACAGCGAGGCCGCGCAACGCGTGCGCGTTGCCGAACGCAGCATTGATCGGCGTCTGGCACAACAACTAGGCATTAAGGCCGATCGCGGTGACGACGACGACGGCATCCAAGTCGTAATCCCTACGTTTTACGCCGGCGACACGCACGTGATTCTGTTGGACGTGCTGGCCGAGCATCCCGGTGCGGTAGCCGACGTAACCGTTCGCTTTAAAGATCTCATCCATCTTCGCAACAACGTGGCGCGCGCAACATTGAGCGTGGCGTTGGGTGACCGGTCCGTGGGCCCACTGCAACGTAACGTGCTCAAGAATTTATTGGCTTGGAAGGTATCGAGCGCTGCCTGGCAGGCAAGTCACTTTCTGTCTCGCCACCAACCCGGTCGAGCGCGCCACGTGTTGGCGGAGACCAAACAATTACTGCGTGGCTTGCGCCACGAAATCGAAACATGGAGAAACGATTCGGAAATGATTGCGGATGAAACGATGCTTGGTGAGTACGTGACGGTATTGAATACGCCGCCGCTCACCGAGGTTGGGCACTTGTATCTGGCCGAATCGTTACAGGTCGCAGCGGTTCGTAAGCTTAAACCGATTCAGGAGCACTAACATGATGGGATTACGCGGTTTAGTACTGGGAGCACTGTTTTGTATGTCGGCAAATGCGGTGGGCAAACCCGTCGATACCGGCGGCGGCGAGGTGCGTGTACCGTTGGCGGTTTATCAGCACCTGCTCACTTTGTCCCAACACGAGCTTGTGCCGGCGCCAGCCGGGTTTGCGATCGGTGTTTCGTCGGTCTCGGTGTCGATCTCCGATGAAGAGCGGCCGAGTGCAGATATCCATGCCGAGCTCTCCATTAAAATTTTTGAAGATGTGTGGACACTCATCCCAGTGCTACCGCTGGGCACGCCGTTGAATACGGTGACCGTCGACGGCCAACCGATCCAATTAGTGAACGGACCCGACGGCTTATCGTGGAGCACTAATCGGGCCGGGGTAGTTACGATGCGGCTGGGATACGGCGCCGACCCGACCCGCTCCGGACCCGGTTTTGTTTTGCCCATTGCAATGCCCAGGGCAGCCGCGACGCAGCTGGCCGTGCAACTGCCGGGCGATGATCTAGACGTCGCTGCCGTCCCATCGGCGGGGCTGCGCAGCATCGAGAACGATGGCAACACGCGGGTAACCGCGACCATTCCGACTACCTCTGCGGTTCTGTTTTCGTGGCGAACCCCCGTGGCGTCGCCCTACATTATCAGCCGTGCGCAATATCAAGGTGAGCTCGCCGGGGATGCAGTTCAATGGGCGGTGACATTCGATGTTGTGCTCAACATCGACGAAGCGGTGACGTTGCCACTGTTGCCGAGCACGGTGACCTTGACTGATCTGTTGGTCGATGGTGAGCGGTCTGCTGTCGTTGAACAGGACGAGAAATTCGCGACCCGCATTCAGGGGCAGGGTGCGCACCATGTGGAACTCCGATTCGATACGCCGATTGTCCACGCCGAGGGTCCGCCGTCGGTGAGCTTGCGTATTCCGCGCATTCCGGTTTCACACTTCATGCTAACGCTGCCGGGTAATAAAGATGTGAGCGTATCGCCGCGGGCTAACGTGATGCTGTCGCGTGACGATCAGCATACCCAAGCCGAGGTGTTTGTGCCGTTAGCGGATAGCGTTGAGTTCAAATGGGTCGAGGCCGTACCCGACGCGTTGCGCGGCGCGGTGCGAGCCAACGCGTCGTTGTTCCATATTGTGTATGCGGAAGAGGGGGTGTTGCACGGTCGTGCCGACATCGTTTTAGAAGTGACCCACGGCGAGACGAATCTTCTGGAGTTAAGCGTTCCCGCCGATGTGCAGGTAAACCGGGTTACTGCGGCCGACGGCGGTATTTCCGACTGGGTTATGTCGCCGCTCGCTGCCAGTTCCGAGCAGAAAGTGCAGGTTTTCCTGGATCGTCCGGTCCGCGGCGAATACCGGCTCGAACTCCACTACGAGCGATTGGTTGCGAGCGAAGCGGTCGATGCGCAGCAAGGCGTCGCGGTGCCGCTGATCGAGGTACTCTCGGTGCATCGGCAGCGTGGAATGGTGGCGCTACTGGTGGGTCCCGAGTTGTCGCTCGATCCGATAATCGAGGAGGGCGTAACGCGTGTCGGCGAGAACCAACTGCCGGGTTTCGTTCGCGAGCATTTCGATTTTGCGGTTGGACACACCTACAAATATACCGCGGCGCCGTCGCTTCGAGTGATCCCTGTCGCGCCGGAGCCGGTGCAGGGCAAATACGATGCGCAGGTAGATACGTTGATTT
>JAOTWM010000118.1 GCA_029862885.1 Gammaproteobacteria bacterium | reverse complement strand
ACCGACGACTACCGCTTGATGCTAAACGACAGCCGCGCCCCGATCTTGATCGTGAGTGCGGCGTTGTTCGAAAAATTCGAGGGGATTATCGGTGAGTGCGAACATCTGAACACGGTGATCGTCGCCGGCGAGGCCAAGGCAGACTTTCCGCAGCTGTCGACGCTGATGAACGACGCGAGCCCCAATCTGGTTGCCGCCCCAACGACGGCGGACGACATTGCGTTTTGGCTCTATTCCTCGGGATCCACCGGCGCGCCGAAGGGCGCAATGCACCTGCAATCCGATCTCGCCAATACTGCAGTGCTGTACGGACAAGGCGTGCTCGGTGTCCAGGAATCCGATGTGGTGTTTTCAGCGGCAAAAATGTTTTTCGCCTATGGCCTCAGTAATTCCATGACATTCCCGTGGTACGTCGGGGCAACCAGCGTCGTCATCGCCGAGCGGCCTACCCCGGACGCTATTATGGATGCACTGCGCACGCACCAACCTACGATTTACTACGGCGTACCGACGTTATACGGGGCAATTCTTGCGGACGATAATAATTCTCGGGAGAGCGGATCGACCCGGCTGCGATGCTGCGTATCTGCAGGCGAAGCGCTCCCGGAAGGCGTCGCGATGCGTTGGGAAGAACGCTTTGGCGTAAAAATATTGGACGGGCTTGGCAGCACCGAAATGTTGCACATCTTTCTCAGCAACTCACCGAATGATGTGCGCTACGGTACTTCGGGTAAAGCGGTGCCGGGTTACGTCGTGCAAATCGTAGACGAGCAAAACCGACCCGCCGCAGTGGGAGAGGTCGGCGAGCTGCTGGTCAGCGGACCGACGGCATCGATAGCGTACTGGAACCAACGCCAAAAAAGCATCAATACATTTCAAGGGCCGTGGACCCGCACCGGCGATAAATACACGGTCGATGCCGACGGCTATTACCACTACTGCGGGCGCAGCGACGACATGCTCAAAGTCAGCGGCAACTGGGTGTCACCATTCGAAGTGGAGTCCGCACTCGGGGCTCATGATCAGGTATTAGAAGCCGCCGTCGTAGGGCTCGCCGACGACGACGATTTAATCAAGCCCAAGGCATTCGTGATCTGCTCCGAGGGCACCACGGGCACGCCCGAATTCGCCGACGAACTCAAACAGTTCGTCAAAGACCGGCTGGCGCCTTTCAAATACCCGCGATGGATCGAGTTTGTCGACAGTCTGCCAAAAACCGCGACCGGCAAAATTCAACGTTTTAAGTTACGAAGCTGAGAGGCATCGAACCAGATGCATGCTCGACAATCGGCAACCGCCTTAGCCTGCATATTGTATGCGGGTTAGGCGTAACGATTGCGATTACGCCTCGATACTATCGCTTAAGCGTCGCGCCTGACGTAACGATCCAATACTAAAACTACTGGTGGAATCGCAAAGGTGTGCAGCGATGATGCCCGAAATATCGATCCCGACTCGCATTAGCCGAAAAGCGCCACTCGTTATCTGAAATAATTGCTTAGCGACCAACTAGTCCAAACTGATTGTATCTTTCAGGCTCTTCTTGCGCTTCTGCTCCTTTGCATCGAATTCCGCAATGCAATTACCCTGCACCACCATGACACATTCCAGGTAATCGACGATCTCCACAAGCATGGCACGGATCGCTTTACCGGCCGGAGTTTTATTCTGCTGGGCGAGGCGGCCCCCAAATTTACCTCGAAACACCCCTAGCTTGAGGCCAAACCCCCCGGTGCGCGCCTCTACCGTACGGGCGTGATCAATTTCACCTGTTGTCGTATTCACGACTCGCAAATCCGCCGCGATGTAGGCTTGTTTTTTCTTTCCGCCAATCGATATGCCGCTGATGCTGATACCGCCGCCGGTGCTCGCGGTATTCTCTTCATAGGCCGATATCGTACCCAGCACCAGATATTGGGCGCCCGTCAGTTTCCCGATCTTCGCACCCGTGCCTTGCGCAATCCGCCCGGATGCTGCCAAATCCTGTTCGGACAGAACGGGCTCGAGCTTCGAGCGCTCTACGACTTTAAACTTGCCGTTATTCGCGAGTTCGTTAGTGACCATACTCGACAGTTCCCAGCCGACGCCACCTCGCCACCAGGCAGCAGCGGTTTGATTCTCGAACTCGGCAACACCGATCACGGGTTTAGCGGCGAATGCCGTCGCAGAACCCATGAGTAATACAGCAACACACAGTATTGGTGAAATTTTCATGGTTTTATTCCTTTTGTCCTAGTTAACGATTGTTGGTTAATGAAAAATTAGTGATGCCAGCAGTCTACGGCAAAGCAGATTGCCAAACACGCGGTTTGTCACGTCGACTATGCAGACGCTTGTATACTGAGTCGCGGCGACTCCGCCCACGATGCCGGATCGTCATCATGGCCCCGCAACAAGCGAGTGGCACTCATATCCAATGACTCGATCGCCATGGGCGGCGTTGGGTACGGGGGATTGGCACCCCGCTGCGCGAAGTGTTGATTCGCCTTACTGCACACCAAGCGGTAATAGTCAATCGTAGACGGCCACGCCAAGCCACCGATTATGCCAAGTTTCTTCATAGATCCATTGCTGTTTCCAAGAAGAGCGGTAAGCATGAACAAATTTTAGTATATATTTATGCTGGCACGCCGGAATCCGATTTATTTTACGGCTTTCGGAATACGAAGTCAGGGCACGCAACCGGAAATTGTCCTGACATGAATCCGTGACGGAGACATGATATGACCGCCTATTCATTATTGACGTTCATCGAAGACTGTCGCGCTACGCTGCACGACAGCGGTGGACCCGATGGCCGTGAACGCATTCGTACGAATTTGGAGAAACTGCTAAATGAACCCGCATTCTTACAGGAGCACTGTGGTGCCGATGCGCAACCGGGTATCCATAAATTACATCACGATAGTGAACTCGGCTTCGTCGTGTTGGCACACATCTATGCGCATGGCAAAGTGTCACCGCCACACGACCACGGGGATTCGTGGGCGATCTACGGCCAAGCCACCGTATTTACCGACATGACGGTCTGGGAACGCCGTGCCGGTACCAGCGACGGCCACGTCGAACTCGACGTGAAACAAAAATTTCGTCTCGACCCCGGCATGGCCGCGATATTCGAACCGGGTGATATTCACACGATTGATTTTCCGGCTGGGGCGCGTTTTATTCGGGTCACGGGCACCGACTTGTCGCGCATCCCTACAAGACGCTACGACTTAGACCAACACCGTGTAACGACTAACCTACCCACCTAACCCGGATATTTCACGAAGGCGGACAATATATAAGGAATTTCCCCAATATTTGAAACGTATACGTTATCCTTCATGAATTATCCGGGGCAGAGGAGCGAATAATCGAAATGGCAATCACGAAACAACACAAAGAGTTCCATCGCCTCGACTTGGATAGCGGTTGGGAAGTGCCACCGGGGTACCCGCCAGGTATCGAGCAGAAAATTCTGGCCGGTGAGCTTGACGAGGACAACCGTCGCGGTGGCCGCACCCGCTTATTGCGTTTCAAACCGGGTATTTATACCGCCAAACCGTTTATTCACGAATACTGGGAGGAAGTCTACTTGATGTCCGGCGATTTGATTGTCGGCAACGACGCAGACGGAAACGGTGGCGAGAGCTTCGCACCCCACACCTATGCATGCCGGCCACCCGGTACCTACCATGGGCCATTTAAGTCCGACAACGGTTGCGTGCTATTGGAAATTCATTACTACGACCCTGCGTAAAAAACGATGAATTCAGCCGCTAATTACGAGTTCCCCGACGGCTGGGGCGTCAATAATGCCTCGGCGCCATTGCGCGACGTATTGCTCGGCGACCCCGCCGAATTCGAATGGCAGCCCGTAAGCGCTATCGCGCGACGCACCCTACAAAATCTCGAACGTATAGGCACGCGCTTCGATCGCCAGTTGGCGATGCAACAACACAGGGAAATGGTGGATATTTATACCGACAACGGTGTGCGTTGTCATTTTCTGGATGCTTATGAAGGACTCCCCTATTCGGTATTCGCGCGCGACAACAACGCGATGACACCGTGGGGACCGTTAGTCACCAGCTGCCAGGCGCTTGCGCGACGGCGTGACTACGCCGTAGTGGCGGAGTTTTATCACCGAGCCGGGGTGCCGATCTGGAAGTGGGTGACGGCGGGTTACTTCGAGGGCGGCGATTTTGACATTATCGAGCCGGGCGCGGTGATCCTAGGTTTTGGCGGAGAGCGCTCCGACGAGGACGGTGCGGCCCAAGTCGCGCGCTGGGTCGAAGCGGAGGGGTGGGAAGCTCTGGTCGTGCCCTTCCCCGGCGATTTCGTACATATGGATGCACTGGTCGTTATGATTGCACCAAAACTCGCAGTCGTGTGCAGCGATGCGCTGGAATCTTACGTGGTGGATTGGCTCAAAGGTCGTGGCATCGAAATCGTCGATGTGCCCTACCGTTCGTGCGTGCGCCTCGGTTGCAATGTCGTCGCACTCGGCAACGAACGCGTACTGTCAATGGCGACGAATAGTGAGCTAAACGAGCATTTGCGTGCGTTGGGCTTCGAGGTATTCGCACCGGATATGTCGATGTTTCAATATGGCGGGGGCGGCGTTCACTGTCTATCGCAAGAATTGCGCCGTGACCCGGTATAACAATCGGTAACTACGAATGGGAAATTTAGCGGATAAAGTGGCGCTCGTTACCGGCGGTAATTCCGGTATCGGACGCGGTATCGCGTTGCGTCTTGCCCGAGACGGGGCGCAGGTCAGTATCGTCGCCCGCGACCGCGACAAGGGCCGTACCGTGCTTGACGAACTGATTGCACTGGGCGCAAAAGCCGCGTTCTTCGCCGCCGAGCTGGAGCAGGAAGCGGCGGTGACAGCCATGTTGGAAGGCGTGTTCGAAGAGTTCGGGCACATCGATTATGTGGTGAATAATGCGGGCATTGGCAGCCGGCGCAGCGGCGTCGAGGCCGCCGACCCACCCGGTCTACGCTGGGACAAACTACGCGGGTCGAATCTGGACGCGGCGTATTACGTCTGCGCTCATGCGTTGCCGCGGCTTACTCCCAACAGCGGCGCGGTGGTCAATATTTCGTCGACCGCCGCATTGCACGGCAACTGGGGTTTGTACACCGTCGCCAAAGCCGGCGTCGAAGCGTTGACCCGCGCGATGGCCGTCGAAGCCGCGCCGCGCGGAATCCGCGTTAACGGCGTAAGTCCGGGATGGATAGCGACCGAGCAAGACGGGGTTCGATCGGCCGCCGGCACCGAAGATGGCGATTGGACGCTTCCACCGTCATTGCTCAATCGCATGGGTACCGCGGACGAGATCGCCGCCGCGGTCGCATTTCTGCTTTCCGAACAAGCCTCGTTTATCACCGGCCAAACATTAATCGTCGATGGTGGTCTCACCATCACCGATTACCCATCGATTCCGTTATTGTCGGAAGTCGGTCACCGATTGCAATCGCGCTCGCCGAGCAAGGAATAATACGGCGCCGAGGTTTCACCTTAGGATTGACCTCGCGTAGGGCGGAATGAGGCGAAGCCGAACGCCGCCGTTTTGAATGCGAGTTACGCCGGCGAATCCTTCGGAAAATCCGGTTGGCGTTTTTCTTTGAGGCTCGCCAAGCCCTCACGGACCTCGGCACCATCCCACGCCAGCCATTCCAACGCGAGCGAGGCATCGAAGGTCGGACCGGCCATGCGCAGCCAATTATTGAGCGCGTACTTGGTCATGCGCATCGCAGTCGGCGCGCCGTTGGCAAGTTTAACGGCGACGTCAATGGACTTTTGTTCGAGTTCATCGTCATCGACACACATCGACACTAAACCGATTCGTTCGGCTTCCTCACCCGATAAAGGATCGCACGTGAGCAGGTAGTATTTGGCTTTCGCCATACCGATCAGCAGCGGCCAAACAATGGCAGAGTGATCCCCGGCCGCTACCCCTAAGCGCGTATGGCCGTCGATAATTCGCGCCGATTTCGCTGCAATTGTGATGTCGGCCACCATCGCTGCGGCAAGGCCCGCACCGACCGCCGGCCCGTGTAACGAGGCGATGACGGGCCGCGAGCAATTGATTACGTTGTACACAATGTCCCGCGCTTCACGCCAGACCCGCATGCGCGCATCGTGATCCGCCATCATTTCATCGATCAAGCTGAAGTCGCCGCCCGCCGAAAAGGCCTTGCCGGCACCGCGCAGCACCACTGCTGCCACATCGGGGTCGGTATCGACATCGTTCCAGACGCGGGCTAGCTCGCCGTGCATATTGGCATCGGTCGCGTTGAGCTTGCCGGGGTTGTCGAGTGTAATTCGCAATACCCGGTCCGCCGGTCGATCGAATTTTAATCCCGTATACGCTGCGTACCGGTCGCCCATAATCTCATGCTCCTGTTATGAATGTTTGATAGTGGTTAGCCATGATCCGGCAACGGCAACACATCGTAACCGTGGGCAATATGCCGGCCCAACACCGGGTCTTCCAGTTCGAATTCAAACCGAACGGCCGCGCGCACGCCGCCACGCGCCGGTAAGGTTCCACCGAACATCGCCGTGCCGTTGGGCAAACGATCCCGGCCATCTGTGTATTTTTGGATTAACGTCGCCGGCGCCAGCATGCTGGCCACAGGGCCTTCCTGGTATAAGTTGCGCTCTCCGTTTTCCAC
Organism: Gammaproteobacteria bacterium; assembly: GCA_029862885.1. Taxonomy (GTDB): domain Bacteria; phylum Pseudomonadota; class Gammaproteobacteria; order Arenicellales; family JAOTWM01; genus JAOTWM01. The sequence goes on along the minus strand of JAOTWM010000118.1, from coordinate 6,065 downwards.
TGCAAAAGAGCGCACGATGAGACTATCCCAATGCGCTTGCACCTCTTGATACGGCCACAACACCGGCGCCATCGGTTTATCACACATTTGCTTGGACACCGTCACGTTATAGGTTTCGACTTTTCGATCGGTGTGGTCGGAGCCAACGCCGACCCACAGTTCGCTGCCGTGTTGAATCAACACGAACTCCACTTCGCCGCTCGAGTCTTCGCCGCTGACTTCAATGCAGTTGGCGAGCGTAATGCGCGCTACGGAGGTCCGGTAGAAGATTGGCGTCGCAGCCGGACGCGTCACGCCCAATGCTTCGAGTTCGACGATATGCCGCTCCATTGCTGCGGTGTCGCGCCCCGTCCATCCCGCAATAACCGCATCGCTCAACGTCAACGACGCCGTACCAACTCCGTCTTGGGAGTGTGTGTGAAACGGCAACAGGATGTCGTGGGTCATTGCGATCGTTATGCTAGCGGTGTTGGATCAAAAAACTCGGCAATAATCGCGGCGCGGTCGGCGTCAAGATCGGGTGCCGCAGCGCGGCCGTCGGGATCGTCGAATTCTGACATTTTGATGGGGTTACCGGCCATACGCACGCGGCCCGCAACCGCGTCTTCGACACTGACCACCATATTGCGGGCTCGTACTTGCGGATCGTCCAGCACCTCGGCAATATTATTGATCGGCCCGCATGGTATACCGGCTGAGGCAAGAATATCGAGCCACTGCTGGGTGGATTTGGCAGCAAATGAGGGGTCGAGAATGGCCTTGAGTTCTACATGATATTGTGTACGCAAGTCATTGGTTCTAAATCGATCGTCTTGTTCAAGGTTCGTATTTCCTGTGGCATCGCAAAGTGTCTTGAATAAGCCATCGTTACCGGCCGCGACGATCACATGGCCGTCCTTGGTCGCAAACGCCTCGAACGGGGTAATGGACGGGTGCCGCGCACCGATCGGACCCGGCACCTCGCCGCTCGCACAATAACGCGCGATCGCATTTTCGAGAATCGCGACTTGGCAATCCAACATCGCCACATCGATCTTCATCCCAACCCCGGAATGCACGCGTCTGTACAGCGCCGCATTTACACCCGCCACGGTAAATAAACCCGCCGTAATATCGCCGATTGATGACCCGACTCGGGTCGGCTTACCATCGGGTTGGCCGGTGATGCTCATTAAACCGCCCATCGCCTGCACCACCATGTCGTAAGCCGGGCGCTCCGCGTACGGACCCGTGTGTCCGAAACCCGATGCCGCGGCATAAATCAAACGTGAGTACTGCGCGTGCAACGCATCCCAACCGTAGCCCAATCTTTCCATTACGCCGGGTCGGTAGTTTTCCACCAACACATCGGCGCGCTCCAATAATGCTTCGAACAACTCGCGGTCCTGTTCCGCTTTGAGGTCCAGCGCAACGCTCTGCTTGCCGCGGTTAAGGGACATAAAATAAGCGGACTTGCCGTTGATGAACGGGCCAATATGGCGTGAATCGTCACCCTTCTGCGGCGTTTCGACCTTTATGACTCGAGCACCGAGATCGTACAACATCATCGTGCAGTATGGGCCCGCCAACACCCGGGTCATATCCACGACGGTGACTCCCGACAAAGGACCTTGCACCATAAACACTACCTCCCAACAAATGATTTCTAATAACCAGACTCGACGATCAAGCATAACATTGCTTAAGTCGCCGGCGCTGCTTGCCCTTCGTACCAGGCATCGCGCAAAATCCGTCGATCCGAATCGGCCACCGGCATAGCACTACCCGTAATGACGATACCTACACCACTTACCTGCTTCGATCTCCCGATGAGCGACGGCGCTACGATTCGCGTGCGCCAACACGGTAACATCCACGGGCCGCGAATTCTGATGAGCCACGGTAACGGTTTTGCCATTGACGGCTATATCGCGTTTTGGCAACCGCTGGCCGCGAAATTTGAACTCATCATTTTCGATTTCCGCAACCACGGTCACAATCCGCCGTCGCCCGCGGTGCATCATCATTATGCGCAAATGGCCGATGACGTCGAACACATTGTGCACGGCGTCAACGACCGCTTGGGCGATAAGCCGGCAATCGGCGCGTTTCATTCCATGTCCGCCCGCGCCGCGATGAAACACGCAGTAGAAACGGGCTGGCGATGGCAAGCGTTGGCGCTGTTCGACCCACCCAACATGCCGCCGCCGGGTCACCCGCAATATGCGGCGATGAGCGCGTTCGAGGACAAACTGGTCCAATTCGCGCGTACCCGCCGGAGCCGTTTTGACGACCCGAGTGAACTCGCCGAGTACTACGCGTCGAGCCGCGCCCATTGCCGGTGGGTCGAAGGCGCCCACGCGGCAATGGCGCGGGCCGTGTTGCGCCGTGACCCACAACATGACGATTGGACTCTCGTCTGCCCGGGTGAATTCGAAGCATCGATTTATGCGGCAGCGTCGACGTTGAACTTGTGGCCAATGGCCTCCGAGTTCGGTGGCCCTGTCGCGTTGATAGGCTCCGACGCCGAACGGCCCGGCCCACCCCCTACCGGCGCAGCCAACCGGGCATTGGCAAGCGAAGGCGGTTATTGGTATCGCGCGATCACCGGAACCGGGCACCTGCTGCAGATCGAAAAACCCGAAGAGTGTCGTGCGGCGATGCTCGCCTTTCTCGGCGAAAGCGGCGTATTGGATTTTTGAAAATCCAGATCGTGGATTGAATTTCGACGGCAGCTAAAGGGCCACGCACTGCATATTGTGACTGCGCGAAGGTCACGGTTTATGCGCGCCAGCTAATTGATCCACGTTGGCCTCATTCTGAATCCAGTCCACGAACGCCTTGATCTTCGGCTCCTCGAATCGCCCCTCGTGGGTAAGTAGAAAATACCCCGTGCCATCGCTGACAACGAGATCGAACGCCGTCGCCAACTGGCCCGCCTCTAACTGATCGTGGTCATCTAATATTTAGTTACACCAACCCCAATGTCGTTTTTGCACGAACGACAGAATCTCGGTTTTTAAACTCCTGATACCAATTTTTTACATGAGGAAAATCGGCCAATGAGAGTTGGCTGAGTTCCGCCATCTCCATATAAGCGAATGCAAAGTTATCGGCAATAGTCACATTATCGCCTAGTAAGAACTTTCCATTTCCAAGTCGAGTGTCAACCGCAGGCATTTGCTGTTCAGTAGATCCTAACGCCTCATCCTCCACAGCTCTATTTGGTTCACCAATACCAAATTTTACTTTTGCAATCTTCTCAAATGCATAGGAATTTAGCCAGTGCCGAACATGGTTACTGAAAAAGTCCATCCATTGATCAACCTTACATCGCTTTAAGTGATCCCCAATGGGATACATCTCGGAATTTTCTACGCTTGCGAGATATCGACAAAAGCCCCTGATTCAAACAAGGTCTCGCCATCGTGGGTAAGGGTCGGAATCTTGCCCAGTGGATGTCGAGCCAAATGCTCCGGCGATTTGTGTTCACCTTTGGATAAATCCAAATTCGTGTACTTGAAGTCGATTCCCAATTCTTCAGCGACATAGACGGTTTTAGTGATGTTAGATGAAACATTTGCACCGTGAATGTGATACATGATTTACCTGCCTAATTATTTTAGTTCGCAGACGTGCGCTTGAGTTCGTCGATGATATATCGGAGCATCGATCGGCTGTCACTGAGTAAATTCGAAGCACCCGAAAAGTTCGCCTGCAGGAGACTTCAGTACTAGAGAATACCCGGACTCGGGTTTTCCGCTACTGCTAGCTGTCGTCACGCTCCAGCTGAGCCTTGAGTCGCGACAGGATGATTGGCCACCCGCCGGTAACATTCGCATCGACGGACCCGTAAATGACATCTCCGCCAGTTTCTAAATCCCGTTTAATCAGAGGACAAAGACAATACTTGCTCACGATGTCGGGATCAGTAATCGCACTCCAGATTTCATCAACCGCCGCGTCGATCGGCACTTCCTGCTCAAATTCCGGACCTTCCGCCATAATCTCCTTTGCCAATGCAGCCTGTTGGCCGATACTCGTGCAAATTAGTACTCCAGACGCAGTAAGCAATTGCGCTAATCGGACAAACATAAGAACATCTGCCGGATTCGTTTTTCCTTCAAGAAAAGTGGGTCAAATTCCAGTTCTTGCTAATATAGCAACCGCTATACACTGTCAAAAGACGACGAGCAACTGTAAGGTGGCAAGCGGTTAATTTTCCGACAAAAACTTCTACGGTAGACCTATATTAGAGCAAACCGGGATCTGACTCACTTTTTGGAGCTTCGATGAATACTACGGTCAACGGTGTCGATTTTAATGTAGAGATTAGCGGTCGCAGCGGCGCGCCGTGGGTTACGTTCAGTCACGCGTTGGCGACGGATTTGCGAATCTGGGACGACCAGGTTGGCGTATTGCGGGATCACTTTAGGATCCTGCGCTACGATCAGCGCGGCCATGGTGCGTCTTCGGCACCGCCAGGGCCGTATGATTTCGATATATTGGTCAGCGACGTTATCGGTTTATTCGACGCGCTGGATATCGTGCGTAGCCATTGGGTTGGATTATCGATCGGGGGCATGATTGGCTACGGTGTGGCCCTTGCGCATCCAGAGCGTTTGCACAGCCTCGTGGCCTGCGATTCGCGGCCCGAGGCACCTCCCGATTACCGGGATTATTTTCAATACCGTATCGACACCGCCCAAGAAAGAGGCATGGAGGGCTTGGTGGAACCCACGATTGAACGCTGGTTTACGCCCACTACGATTGCCGCAGAGCCCGCATCGCTTGAGCACATTCGAGAGATGATCCGTGGCACCGATCCGGTGGGCCATGCCGGCTGCTGCGAGGCACTGAAGGCACTCGCGTTCGAGTCGCGATTAGCCGCCATCAGAACACCGACATTGATTATGGGTGGCGCCGATGACAAGGGTGCGCCGCCGGATGCGCTGGCCGACGCGAGCGAACGTATCCCCGGGGCGCGGCACGTCGTGATCGCCGGCGCTGGACATCTTTCCAATATCGAAAACCCGGCGCAATTCAACGCCGCGTTGCAGAAATTTCTGGAGTCTCAGGTCACCGCTTGATTTTAAAGCTTCGCGAAGCGCCCGCTGCTTGCCGCCCTCTCGGAGACTACCGCGAACGACGTTGTTCTGCGGTCAAGGCTATTCGATCCCGAGTAGTCGCATGGCCTCAGCGAGCACCGTCACCGACGCGTGGTGCTTGCCCGAATTATGAAGCTCCTCACCGGCCGCACGCAGCTCCATCACAGCCGCCATCTGCGATGCATCGAGGCTCGGACTTTGCTCAAGAGCCGCATCGATTTTCTTCATGTCTGCCGGACAATGAAACGCAAATGCCACGCCGCTCGATAGCGCCAACGCGAGTGCAACCGTGCTGATTGTCAGTGATTTCATTGGTAATTCCTCCTATTTGGTTTTTTAGCCGAATCCCACAGTGCGTCGGAACCGGTTAGCATTGTAGACAACAAAATATGCACTCGAACTAATGATCCGAGAGTCTAAGTCAGGAACACCATAACTCCTTTCAATGACGATCGAGATTCTTGAATTACTGACGGTGCTATCCTACGGACAGGCCGTCGATGTAAGACTTATAGACGAGCTGAATCGAGGGTCGTTGCCTGACCGCAGTTGCGACTCTGTTCACATTTTCGAACGATTCTACAGATGGATGATCGAGGGGCTCCGACAGCCAGGTGGTCAACATAAATAGATAGATGTCGCCAGCACTGAAACATTCACCCAGCAACCAGTCTTTGTTCCCGATCGCATCATCGACCACTTGCCACAACTCGTGTAGACGGGTAATGGAGCGTCGTTTGACGCTGGCCTCGTGCATCGTCGAATCGCAAAATCGATCCGCATAGTAAGTCATCTGGTATGCGTTCTGCAGCGAACTCGAGAAAAAGAACAGCCATTGCAGAAACAAGCCGCGCTCGGGATCGTCCACCCCGGGGGCTAACCGACACTCAGGATGCCGATCGCACAAAAACGTGGTAATGGCACCGCACTCATAGACCGCACCGTGTTCCCAAATCAATACTGGAATCCAACCGTTAG
>JAOTWM010000600.1 GCA_029862885.1 Gammaproteobacteria bacterium | reverse complement strand
CACGGCGCAGGACGTGGGCTCCTACAAACCGTCGCCCGCCAACTTCGAGTATATGTTAGCGAACCTTAAGCGAGACTTCGGATTCGAGCCCACGGACATATTGCACACGGCGCAGAGCTTGCATCACGATCATGTGCCGGCCAAAGAGTTCGGACTCGCTAACGCCTGGATCGATCGGCAGCGGCTCTCGGAAAGCGGGCATTGGGGGGCGACCGCTCCCGTAGAAGACCGCCCGGACGTGGATTTTCTGTATTTTTCGATGGCCGAAATGGCGGGTGCACTGCGCGCGGATGAGGCGTCGTAAGCCGGCCGGGCCGATTACAGCGCGGCAATTGCGGCGATACGACCGCATAAATCTCGGCGCAGAGTTCAAGGTTCGTCTCGATCAATAGCAGCAACGAGTGCAGCAAACCGCGCCGCAGACGCGCATCGGTTACGCGTGCCGATAATTTGGATCATGCCGTTCCCGTCGGCCTAGCGGAGCGCTAGTCTGTGCATTGGTGCCCGGCCGCATAATGAGTTGCATCGAAGCGTAAATAATCGAATAAGGAGGATATTGTTATGAACCACTATTATGATCTTGGCAGTTATCGCTGGTCGGTCTCGACCGAAAACCCTGAGGCGCAAATCTGGTTCGACCGTGGCCTTATGTGGTGTTACGGATTTAATCATGAGGAGGCGATTAACTGTTTTAAAAAAGCCACCGGGCTCGACCCAGGATTCGCGATGGCTTACTGGGGTATGGCTTACGCGGTGGGGCCCAACTACAACAAGCCGTGGGAAGCCTTCGACGCGATCGATTTGGCGCAGTCCTTAAGCGATGCTTATATGGCGACCCAGAAAGCCATAGAACTCGCCGGCTCGGCATCGGCTGTAGAACAAGCCATCATCAATACGTTATCGCATCGCTATCCATCGGCCGAACCCAGCGACGATATGAGTATCTGGAACGATGACTATGCGAATGCGATGCGTTCCGTATATGCCGAGTTCCCTGATAACCACGATGTGGCCTCGTTGTGCGCCGAAGCATTGATGAGCCGTACGGCGTGGGCGCTGTGGGATCTTGCGTCGGGCCAACCGGCCGAGGGTGCCGACACCATGGAGGCGGCCACGATACTCGAAACGGCCATGCAGCAAGCCGAACAGGCGGGACCGGCGCGCCATCCGGGGTTGTTGCATATGTACATACATTTAATGGAGATGTCGCCGCACCCCGAGCGGTCGTTACGAGCCGCGGATGAATTGCGCGATCTCGTGCCAGACGCGGGACACTTGCAGCATATGCCGACCCATATCTATGTGCTGTGTGGGCTTTATGAAAACGTCGTAACGTCGAATCACCAAGCCAGCATTGCCGATCGCAAATTCCTTGAGCGCGAAGGCGCTCTAAATTTCTATTCGTTATACCGCTGTCACGATTATCATTTTACGCTGTATGGTGCGATGTTTCTCGGCCAATACCAAGCGGCCATCGACGCCGCCAATGAAATGATCGAAACGCTGCCGGAAGAGTTGCTGAAAATCGAATCGCCACCAATGGCAGATTGGGCGGAAGGATTCGTGCCAATGAAGTTGCACGTGCTGATTCGCTTCGGTAAATGGCAGGAAATCATCGACGAGCCGTTGCCGGCCAATCAAGAACTGTATTGCTCGACCACCGCAATGTTGCATTACGCTAAGGGGGTCGCTTATGCGGTCACGGGCGACACCGTTGCTGCGGACAAGCAAAAGGAACTGTTCGACGCGGCCTGTAAACGGGTGCCCGACACGCGGTACGTATTTAATAACACCTGCGTCGATATTCTAAAGGTCGCGGAAAAGATGTTGGAAGGCGAATTGGAGTATCGTCGGGGCAACATTGAGCACGCGTTCGAATGTCTACGGCAATCCGTGGAGCTTGACGATAACCTCCCCTATGACGAGCCGTGGGCCTGGATGCAACCCGCGCGCCACGCATTGGGCGCGTTACTGCTCGAGCAGGATCGCGTCGAAGAAGCCGAAGCCGTTTACCGTGCCGACTTAGGCTTAGACAGCACGCTGAGTCGCGCTTGCCAGCACCCCGATAACGTCTGGAGCTTGCACGGCCTGCACGAATGCCTGCGGCGCTTGGATAAGAACGAGGAAGCACTCATGGTCAAGCTCAGATTGGATCTCGCCAACGCGCGCGCCGATGTCCAGATTAAGGCGTCTTGTTTTTGCCGGAAGCGGCTGGCGGCGTAGCGAACGGGGCAAGCAGGCCCGATCTGGCTAGAGCATCGGAGTCGCGGAAGTACTTCTTGGTATCAATCGTCCCTTAAGCGGGGTGCGCAGCATCGTGATGATGTCGCGTTGCCCAGCGAGGTAGCCCCGGGGTTCGACGATGATTTTCGATGCCACCAGCCGATGCAGTGCCGGCAATTGATGAAACGGCACATTGGGGAACAGGTGATGCTCGGCGTGGTACGGCATTTGCCACGCGAGCGCGTTGAGCCAACCGTAGGTTAATGTCGTGCGCGTATTTTTTAGTAGGTCCGGCGATTCTTCGCAGCCAACATGCTCAGCTACGCGGACAATGCGCTGGATTGGTTCGCCGAGTAGCCGTGGCAGAAGCCAGCAGAAAATTAGGGCAAGCCAAGTTCCGGTGACGACGGCGGTAATAACGATCGCCCCATAAAGCACCATCAATCCCCGCGCCTCGATGACCATGAGTCCGCGTTTCTGCACCGGCACGTAACTCGCGCTGCTCGGGTCGACGATGCCGATCGCGTGTTTTGCCATCCACGAGAAGTTACGTTGGAAGAACCAGAGTCCCGCGCAATACCAAAGGTATTGTCGAAAGTTTGCAGGTTCAGGCAGCACCAATGACGGGTCTTTGCCGGGCACCTGGGTATAGCGATGGTGGCCGAGAT